>NZ_JAVJQN010000040.1:0-198025 GCF_040218245.1 Coleofasciculus sp. E1-EBD-02
AGTGCAAGGAAATGGGGTAGCATCCCTCATAAGTATGACATCACCTTGCTCAGGGAAAATGTACCCTTGCTCCCCCAGCTCCCCCAGCTTCCCCAGCTTCCCCAGCTCCCCCTCACCACAAGGCTTATTCAGCAGACCCTAATTCCCTATTCCCTAAAATCACAAACTTGGAGTTCCTCTCGTGCTTCGGGATGAGTAACTAAGTAATCTTGCAACCAGATACACCCTCTGGAGAGTAATTCCCCTAACCCTTCAACGTGCCAAATCCGGGCGGTGCCATCCGATGAAGCCGTGGCAATTTGGGTTCCATCTGGACTAAAAGCAACACTAACCACAGCGCCTTGATGTCCTTTAATTTCTTGTACTAGATTTCCCTGTAAATCCCATAAACGGGCGATACCCTCAAATGAGGCGGTGGCAATCCGGGTTCCATCTGGACTAAAGGCAATATGGGTTATGCCACTGGGATGCTGGTTGAGTTCTTTGACTAGGTTTCCGTCAGTATCCCAGAGACGAACTATGCCATCAATGGAAGCCGTAGCGATATAGTCTCCATTGGCACTAAAGGCGACACTTTTAACCCATCCCTGATGTCCTTTCAATTCCTGTCGCAGATTACCTTGCAAGTCCCAAAGGCGAACCGTGCGATCCGATGAAGCGGTGGCAATCTGCGTTCCATCGGGACTAAAGGCGAGGCTTCTTACCCACCCTTGATGTCCGATCAAGTCTTGCAGTAGATTCCCTTGAATATCCCATAAGCGGGCAATACCATCGGAGGAAGCCGTGGCAATCAGTTGTCCATCGGGGCTAAATGCCACTTGTGCCACGCCGCCGGAATGGTTGGGTAAGCGTCTTTGTAATTTACCCTGGATGTCCCATAAGTGAACAGTGCCATCAGATGAGGCAGTAGCAATCATTTGCTGATCCGGACGAAAGGTGATGTATGTGACACTCCCTTGATGTCCCTTGAATTCCAGGATGGATTTCCCTTGCCGATTCCAGAGGCGAGCTGTACCATCAGATGAAGCTGTCCCCAACAACTGCCCATCGGGGCTAAAGGTGACATGAGTAACGCCATCTTGATGTCCTTGCAACGGCTGATTGTGCGATCGCGTCCACAGGTGGGCAATGGCGTCAGATGTCGCCGTGACAATGATTTGACCATCGGGACTCATGGCGAGATCTGTCACAATACCTTGATGTCCTTTTAAGTTTTGTACCACATTTCCTTGCCAATCCCACAGGCGAGCCGTACCATCCATAGAAGCTGTTCCCAAAAACTGCCCATCAGAGTTAAACATCACCTGCGTCACTCGTCCTTGATGTCCTTTGAATTCCTGCAACAGATTGCCCTGAATATCCCATAAACGCGCCGTGTGATCCGATGACGCCGTAGCAATAAACTTGCCATCGGGACTAAAGGCAACGCTTCTCACCCATCCCTGATGTCCTTTAAACTCCTGCAACAAATTGCCCTGAATATCCCACAGACGTGCCGTGTGATCCGATGACGCTGTGGCAATCAACTGTCCATTGGGACTAAAAGCAACACGGGTTACTCCATCTTCATGCCCGGTAAATTCTTGCAACAAATTACCCTGAATATCCCACAAACGCGCCGTGTGATCCGATGACGCCGTGGCAATTAACTCTCCATCGGGACTAAAGGCAATGCTTCTCACCCAACCCTGCTGTTTTGGCAATTCTTGCATTCCATTTTCTTGCCGATGCCACAAGCGAACTGTACCCTCAATTGAGGCGCTGGCAATCCGTTGTCCATCTTGACTAATGGCAATACTGGTGACTCTGGCTTGATGTCCCGGCAATTGTTTGATGATTTTTCCTTGTCGGTTCCACATAAGAATTATGCCATCCAGGGAAGCCGTGACAATGGTTTGCCCATCGCGGCTAAAGACGAGGCTTTCTACACTGGCTTGATGATGCAGTTGATTCCGTTCCTGAATATTGTTCAGAATTTCCTGCAACGCTAAAACTGGACGAGTTGTGGGATAGTTGGCTAAGGGACGCTCACCAAATGACGTTGCCAAGGTATGCCCCGCTTTCATGGCTTGCAATAATGCCTCAAGTTGCCCCAACTCAAACGTAAGCAAAGCGCTATCCCCTGCTTTTTTTATTTGCTCCTCCAGCGATTCAGTATAAGCCTGTTTCAGTTGTTGGCGGACGTAAAAACCAGTCCCTGTGGCAACCGCCAGAACCAAAGCCCAAGTCACGGCAAATTTAAGCCGATTTTGGCATTTTTCCCGCCGCGCTTGCTCCTGTGCCTGTTTAATTTTCTCTTGAGCAATTTGCATCTCTAATATGACTAATTTGCGCTCTTTCTTTTCAGCATCTAAAGCGCGTTCAACTTCCCATTTTTCCCATTGCTCACTTTTGGCTAAAAATTGATAATCCTGATCACTTAAGCATTGATTAGCCGCCCATTGTCTTGCCTCCTGTAACGCCTGACCCCGCAACAGTCGGGAATTATCCTGACCCTTGGATGCAAACCAGGCAGTTATGGCTTCTGAATAGGGTCGCAAGTTGGCGAGTTTTTCATTAACCCATTCCAGGTTAAATACAGTCTGATAAATGCGATTATAAACCCTTAAGGTTTGCCGCTGTTTAACGACTAACCCACTTAGGCGCAATTCCATCTGTTCTGGATGATCATTTACCGCCACTTGTCCCTGTTGCAAAAGTTGCTGATACAGCCCCAGCAAACGCTCTGCTCGTTGTTCATTACTCAGCAGGCGATCGCGAATCGTTCGTAAATGCTCCGGTTCATCCTGAGATTGCCAGTTTTCCAGAATATAAGTGTGAACAATTTGGGCAATATCGGGGGTACGGCTTTGAGTATGCTTACCAATCAGATAGCATAATTTTTGGGTGAGAAAGGGTTGTCCGCCTGTCCAGTTCAATACCTCTTTTAACACCGTTTCCGGATCATCAACCTTATCGGCAAACCCAGGAATTAACGAAGCTTTAGCATCCTCAAATTGAAAACCACCAAGCTGAATTGAACGCCCGATATTAAAGGGGGTGCGTTTTTTATCATCAATTAAATTAGACGGCGTAGCAACTCCCAATAAACAAAACGTGAGGCGATTATAATCTGGATTATCGGCTCGTTGGTTATAACAGGCACGAATGAAGGCAAAAAAGTCGTCTTTAAAATCGAGTTTAATAATACTATCTATTTCATCCAGAAAAACAACTAGATTTTGATCAAACTGAGTCAGCAACACATCCTCGATAAACCAATTCAATCGTTGTAACGGTGATAATATTTCATGTTGCTTCCACCAGCCAATATCATCAAACCTAGTCGATAGACCAAAATTCCTCACCAACTCAGAAACAATACCCAGATACCATGCCTCTGGCGTCGTTTGACTTCCCAGCCGCGTCATATCAATCGACGCACATTTTATGCCTTCACTTTTAAGAATTTTCATCATCCGAACTCGCAAACTCGACTTGCCCATCTGCCGCGAGTTCAACACGTAGCAATATTCCCCCTGTTTCAAGCCATCATAGAGTTCATCATCAGCTTGGCGTTTCACATAAGTGGGGTGTTGATACTTTAAGCTGCCGCCGATTTTGTAATAATTTTCTGTTCTGGTTAATACACTCATAGTCTAAATTATGCTCTTTTTTTATTCTTGTGTAGGGGCGGGTTTCACAACTATCGTTTCTTCCTCCACCTAGATGTAACAAAACCCGCCCTGACTAACAGGTGTTACGATTCTTGCCGTGCTGCAACTGATTTCTGGTCTGCTGGGTACTTTATTCAGTGCTATTGCTCTCTTTTTCGGCGGGTTAATAGCGGCTGGAGGTGCTGTATCCGGTGATGCTCAGACAGCGGGCGCTGGCGGGGCACTGATCATCATTACGATTATTTCTTTAGTCTTGAGTATCCTGGCGTTGATTGTCAGTTTTGGACTGTTTACTCTCAAAGGCTGGGCTTGGACTTTAACCTATGTCCTTCAAGCCATTAGCATTGTTGTTAATGTCGTGAATATATTTATGGGAGAAAATGTCGGGGGTGCTATTTTTAGCATTGTTATTTCGGCGGTGATTATCTACTATTTGAATCGCCCGAATGTCAAGTCAGCTTTTGATCAAGCGTAAGATGCTTCTAAATGTAGACGTAGGGTGGGCAAGAGTGATAAAGCGGGGAAACGCTGATGCTATCGTATTTTATCTTGCCCACCTTCTTTTTCGGTTAACTACCACTGATAATCGCCAACAGGCATAAATGAATTAGAAATCTGGGAAACGATCGCATCAAATTCAGGTTGTAGGGAGCGATCATAGTTTAGCCTTAATTCAAGAATATCATTGTTGTACAGAAAGGTTTTCGTGTAAAAAACATTCCCATCTTGATACCCAGAAATGACGAACCAATTATCCTGCTGGGTTTTATAAGTCACCCGACCCGCTTCTTGATACGCTTGTAATTGATTTTGATACACTTCATTTAAACTTCGCTGGGGAACATTGTGAGAACCACTGACTGTCATATTAATGCTGCCTTGGGGCGAAACAAAGGAACGACCATCATTATTTTGGGGTGGTGGTTGTTGATTGAGAAGATCTTCCGGATACCTAACCACATATTCAAAGCGGTTGTTGTAATAGGTGTCATAATTAACGTTTTCTTCGGCAGGGATATTAATCGCATATTCAATGGGATAAGACTGAGGCAAAAGTTGAGTCGATAAATTGTCGCGATCGCGTGTTGTGGCTTGACTTAAGGGAGATAGTCCTACTGTGAGTAACATTACGCCCAATGCTGTGGTTAAAATTTTCATCTCCTGCTCCAATAATTTTCATCATTTTTATCCTACAATCACTAAAAAATGATTGTTTCTATCTGTAGCTATAGATTTGTACATGGGATTAGTTCAAAAGATTACTGAATTACATTTTCAAGTGCCGAATGGGGGGTCTAACGCGATCGCTGCTTGATGCGAATGACCAGCCAAATCACTATGGCGGCGAAAACCCCTTGATCAGAATTTGATAATCGCGATCGCTAACACCGCTCAAGTCATTATCCACCAGGGAACTGAGCAGCCAGACACGGAGATCACATCCTACTGAAGATAAGCTGTCATGCATTTAAATTGGGTATTAGTAGCGAGCAAGATGCTCGCACTACAAGGATGCTCGCCATCTGGCATTCCCTGACGAACGGCTCCAAAAAATCTCTCTGGCGGATCAAATACAATTGGCGTAGTCGAGGGATCATTTGAGGAAGCCTTTACCCTGTGTGAAGATGATCAGGAACGGCAGCAGTTTTTTGAATGCCTAATGAGTGCTGTAGGGGCTGGTTTAGCCGATAACGTTTCCCACCAACAGACAACCTCTCAACAAAACCCACCCTCTTCCCAGAAATTGTGATTCCCCTGCACTCGCTAAGATATTGAAGTGATTAAACCGTCGATAACATTAACAACCTCATTGTCTTGAAGACGTTCAACCATGATTCAAGCCAAAAATAAATTAACACTGCCAGAATTTATGGCACTGCCAGAAACGGGTATTGCCCATGAACTCATTGACGGTCAAGCTGTCCCCAAAATGTCTCCTAAACTTTTCCATTCCCTGATACAATTCGCTCTAGTTAACTTACTCAAAGAATGGCATCAAGATAGAGGCATTGCCTGTCAAGAATGGGCAGTTATTCTCAAGCGCCAGGGTAAAGATTGGGTTCCTATCCCCGATGTACTCTATATTTCTTTTGAACGCTTAGGTGAAGATTGGTTGCAAGATCAAGCCTGTCCTACTGCACCCGAACTGGCAGTGGAAATCATCTCACCCGGACAATCGTTTGGGAATTTAGCCGAAAAAGCAGTCGATTACCTGCAAGCAGGAGTATTAAGAGTATGGATTGTTGATATTCACGCTAGGACAATTACGGTATTTTATCCCGATGCCCCACCTCAGACGAAACGAGGAGATGCAACATTAACGGATACCCTTTTAGAAGGACTGCAACTGACTCCTCAACAGGTTTTCCAACAAGCAGGACTCCCTGAATAACCCGCCATTTTTATTACCCTGCGGGTAATTTTACGGGCTGTGGGCTTTGTCTTCACTATTGCCCATTCCCTATTCCCTATTCCCCGGCGCGTAGCGCTATATCACTATATCAGTGACTCGGAACCCTATGCCCCAGTCACTGTGTTCCTCGTACCATAGCCTCTGAGTCATTCCGGTGTATTTTAAGAAAAAATAACAGGGTGTTGACACTTAGCTCTATCAGGTTCACGCAGAACCCATTCTACTTGCTATGATCAGAGCTTGCTTCAATTAAACGACTCATACGTCAATTTGAGGTGCATTCTACATAGGAGCCATTATGCAACTATCACAACCGTTGTCGAAGTCGAAACCAAAACATATTGTTTTGACCTCTCATCCAGGGCGTTCCGGGAAACAACCCCCTCGCCTGCATTGGGGAGAAATTGATCCCCTCAAGCGAGGACCGATTATTGGTACGGTGACAAACCTTGCTCATCGTAACGTGATTGGCACTCACTCTGGTTCCTATTCCGTCTATCGGGCATTAGCCGTTGCCAGTGGAGCGCTTCATCCCAATCACCGAGCGGATTTGACCAATACGGCTCCAGTGGTGGAGATTGGTTCCCATCCCAGTTGGGCTGACCCTAATCGCATTGTGTCTCTTGACCCCTTTGGGGGAATGGTGGGGGATGTTTACGCCGATCTCTATGAGCAAGGATACGACATTCGACCCACGATCGCAGTCACCCAAGCCCATGTCAATTTGCCGGAAATCCAAGAGGCGATCCAGAAAAATCGCTTATCAGTTGACGGTAAAATTGTCAAGCCAAACGGCAGTCTAGTGGTCACCAAAGTCGCCATTGACCCCGTGTGGTATCTTCCAGGAATTGCCCACCGACTCAACGTCGAGGAAGGAGAATTACGCCGCGCCCTCTTCCAGCAAACCGGAGGAATGTTCCCTGAACTGGTAACTCGCCCCGATTTACAGGTTTTCTTACCTCCCATTGGTGGGATTACCGCCTACTTAATCGGCGATGTGGACGCGATTACTGATCCCAATCGCCAACTTGCCGTGCGCGTTCATGACGAATGCAACGGTTCCGATGTCTTTGGTTCCGATATCTGCACTTGTCGTCCTTATTTAGTACATGGTTTGGAAGTTTGTGTGCAAACCGCGCAAGCCGGAGGTGCAGGGGTTTTGGTTTACTTCCGCAAAGAAGGGCGGGCATTAGGTGAAGTCACTAAATTCCTGGTTTATAATGCCCGTAAGCGACAAGAAGGCGGCGATAGCGCGGATGCCTATTTCAACCGCACCGAATGTGTGGCGGGTGCCCCCGATATGCGGTTCCAAGAACTAATGCCCGATGTACTACACTGGTTGGGAATTACTCGCATTGACAGTTTTGTCTCCATGAGCGACATGAAATACAATGCGATCACCAGTTCGGGTATTGAGATTGTCAAACGCATCCCGATTCCCGACGATTTAATTCCCGAAGATGCCATGGTCGAAATTGCTGCCAAACAAGCGGCTGGTTATTACACGGAAACAACCGCACCCGATGCAGTAAAATTAGCGGCGATTAAAGGGCGTAGTCTCCTGTGATAATTTTTGGTTCGTTATTGGAACTTGGGAAGTTCAGCAAAACCAATGACGAATGAAATGCCAAAAACAAAAGATGATTGCAGATTTGATTTCAGGCAACTTCTTTGTTATTCTTGATCTAGTGACTTAGCTTCCTCATAGTCAGCAGTGTTTCCTTCAATTCAGAACAGTAAGTGTGTCTAATCACAAGTAGAGTGTGTACTCCCGCGCTGGCGTCTGTAGTAACCTATACCGACAGACAGTTATTCAGGGGTACACACTATAAAATAAAATTATGAATTATGAAAAAGTTTCGAGTTTTGTGTAGGGGCGAGTTTCACTACTATTATTTATGACCTCACAATAAATATAACGGCTACCAACCCAAGCCCCGACGTAGAGACGTAGCATGCTACGTCTCTACATTCCCGTATTCCCTGTTCCCTGTTCCCCGTTCCCCGTTCCCTGTTCCCTGAAAAATGACAAATGACCAACAAACCATTGCATATCTAAGAACACCACAAGCGATTCGAGAACGGTGCGATCGCGTCTTGGATCTGGCTGAAGCAAACCAGTTGCATTACTTCGGCGGCGATTTAACCCAGCTAGAGAACGTGGCACGTTATGTAATTCAAGTCATGCAGGATGACTATCCTGATTTTAATATCCCATTCCACAGTCGCTGGCGGCATTTTGAAGTCGGAAATGTGCCACGCCTTGCTGAATTATCACAAAAATTAGCCGGACTCACTCCCCTACAAAAAGCCCAAACTAAATTTGATTTAGCTATTGTTAGTGTTTTATTAGATGCGGGTGCGGGTGCTGATTGGCAGTATGTTGAAGCCGAAACGGGACAAGTGTTTCGCCGTTCTGAAGGGTTAGCCGTTGCCAGTTTCCGCCTGTTCTGCCAGGGTATGTTTTCGAGTAATCCAGAATACCCCTTACAAGCCGATACAAAAGGATTACAAAACTTAACGGTTGAGCAGTTAGCCGCAGGATTTCAGGTGAGTTCAACGAATCCCCTTTTAGGTTTAGAGGGTAGGGTAAAACTTTTACAGCGCTTGGGAGAATCCCTACAGACTCATCCGAAATTGTTTGGTGATCAAAATCCCCGTCCGGGTAATTTGGTCAAGTATTTGTTGAGTCTTTCAAGCCGTGAGGGAGAAGCGATAGAAGGGAATTTGATAGATAAGGTTATGGAAACAACCGATAACTTATCTAAACCCAACGTTATCGGCAAGCTACCCGCGAAAGTCGTACTATCGGCTGTGTTAGAGGGGTTAGGTGATATTTGGTCAGGACGACTTGCGATCGCGGGAGTGAATTTAGGCGATGTCTGGCGTCATTCTGCCCTGTCTGGGGAAAAGCCGAGTGATCACTATATCCCGTTTCACAAACTTTCCCAGTGGTTAACCTACTCCCTATTAGAACCTTTACAAGAATTAGGTTTAGAAATTACTGGATTAGACGAACTCACCGGATTAGCCGAGTATCGCAATGGCGGTTTATGCCTTGATTTAGGACTGATTGTGGTTAAAGATCCGGCTATTTTGCAGCAGCGCCACTTACCGGGTTCTGAAGTAATTGTCGAATGGCGGGCGCTGACGGTAAGTCTGTTGGATAGAATTGCCGAAGCTATCCGAAAACAGCTAAACTTAACAGCAACCCAATTACCATTAGTTAAGGTTTTACAAGGTGGGACTTGGACAGCCGGACGAAAGATTGCAGCACAATTAAGAGAAGGAGGAGTTCCGCCGATTCAGATTGAGAGTGATGGTACAGTTTTTTGAATGAAATCATCAGTCGGTGCGATCGCCTATCACTGTAGGTTGGGTTGACGTAGGAAACCCAACATCCACTCTCCTCCAACATCAACACCAGATAAGCGCGATCGCGCTTATTTCGTAGTGGCGCAGAGCTATCCAATCTTGACAAAACCCTCTCAAAATGAGAGAATTAGCAGAAAGGAGCATGTTATAGAAAGCAAATAATGTTCACACTAACCCGCTGAGTTGGGTTCCGTACCTCAAACTCAACCTAAAAAGTGACATGTCTCGCATGAACCGAATGATACTAAATACGATCTCTTCCTGCCTATGACACTAGAAACTAAAGTAAAGATACATGCACCTAATTGCAATTAGTAACCTCCGTGCTGATGCTGCCCAGTACCCCGATGTCAAAAACCAAATTGACGCATGGTACGCAACAATCAAGAAGGCACAATGGAAAAACTTGGAGGACGTTCGGAAAATTTACCGAGACGCTGAAGCTGTTGGGAACTTTACCGTCTTTAATCTCAAAGGCAATGACTATCGTCTGATTGTTGGTATCGACTACGAAACTCAAACAATTTACTACAAATATTTTTTAACTCATGCCGAATATGACAAGGGCAAGTGGAAAAATGATCCTTACTTTTGACCAAGACGCTTATCGCTATCTACTCGCACAAGTCGCGCCCAAAGTGATTGAGACAGAACAGGAGTATGATCGCGCTCTAGCAGAGGCAGAACGGCTAACCTTTGCCAAAAACCGAACTCCAGAGGAGAAAGCGTTATACAAGTTGCTCGTAACGCTGATTGAAACCTATGAGGAACAGAACTATCCGATGGATCAAGCTGCACCTCATGAAATTCTCCAACACATCATGGAATCCAGTGGTACTCGTCAAGCTGACTTGGTAGGTGTTATTGGATCGAGTGGTGTAGTGTCTGAGGTGGTAAATGGCAAGCGATTCATTAGTAAAGCACAAGCTAAGGCACTTGGCGATTACTTCCAGGTTTCGCCAGCGCTGTTTATCTAACGATTGCAGGATAATGCGATCGCCTATCACGGTAGGTTGGGTTGACGTAGGAAACCCAACATCCACTCCCATCCAACATCAATGCCAAATAAGCGCGATCGCACTTATTTCGTCGTAGCGCTGTCTTCGCCATCAGCCATGCGATCGGGCTTAGTCGAGTTGTGGGAATATCGGATGATAGCAGATAGGATCTAGGGATAGAGACATCAACACTAGCGACAACAGCAATCAATGGTTCAAACTCCCTTCCAGCAAGAGTCTTTACCTCCAGCGCTTGAAAGTGGCGATCGCTTGAATCGCTATGAATTTGAGCGTCGTTATAATGCGATGCATTCTCTCAAGAAAGCCGAACTAATTGAAGGAGTTGTTTACTTGCCTGCTGCTTTACGGTTTCACCGTCACGCTGAACCCCATGGGAATCTCGTAGGTTGGCTATGGACTTACAAGATTTCTACGCCTGGAGTTGAGTTAGGAGATAACCCAACTGTTCGTTTAGATTTAGACAACGAACCCCAACCCGATGCTGTACTGTTAATTGATGAAAATGCAGGTGGACAGACGAGACTCAGCGAAGATGATTATATTGAAGGTGCGCCGGAATTAGTAGCAGAAATTGCAGCAAGTAGTGTGGCGATAGACTTGCATGACAAGAAACGAGCGTATCGTCGCAATGGGGTGCAAGAATATATTGTTTGGCAAGTGTGTGAACGGAGACTCGATTGGTTTTACTTGCAGCAGGGTGAGTATGTATCGTTACCCGTGGATGAAGGGAATGTGATCCGGAGTCGAGTGTTTCCCGGATTGTGGCTAGCTACAGGTGATTTGTTGGCAGGGAATATGGCGAGGGTGTTGTCAGTTTTGCAAGAAGGTTTAGCTTCGGAGGAATATGCAAGGTTTGTAGAGAAGTTAGCTATGATATTGGAAAGTTGAATTAGCATTTTTTTCAAAACATTTTGGATAAAGCGTAATTAATTCATCGGTTACGTGAAAGTAATACTTTGGCAAGGGGAATTTAATAACTTGATTTTCTACTAAAATTGCTATGAAATATTGCAACAAAGATAGACTCAGAGGAATTTGCTTGCTTGGTGTTGAATTAATTTTTTGTTTAATACATGTAATAACGTCTTGCATATTCTTCTCTTTCTCAGCACTAGAAAGAATACGATATACGTTATCGCAAAAACGGGTCATGTCTTTTGGCTTCAGTTCTTGGGGAATTTTACCTTGATCAAAAAGCTCTTGGGTCGCGATAGCTAGTTGGCGCTTTCTTTTAATTTCAGGATAGTCATTATCTTCTATACTAGGATAGGCTTGTTCAAATGCCAAAATCAGTGTATCTAATTGTTCAACTGTAGCTTTAATTTGGGCGGCTAAACGAAGTCGTTTCCAATCAATTGTAGAGCTTTTATAAACCAATTCATGAGTTGAAACTGTCCAGGCATGTTCAAAAGCACTTTTGATTTGAATCTCAAATATAATATCAAAAATGTTTAATTGTTTATTTGCAATTGCATCTTCTGGTCTTTTTAAATGAGCATATATTCTAGTTGTATCGAACCGAAAAGTATCGGGAGATTTTTTGTTTTGTCCTCTTTTAATGATTTTGACCACTTCAAAAGTATTTTGGCAAAATTGGATCACGTTTTTTTCTTTGTATAAGGTTGGTATAATAACTGTACATCCAAATAAATCATCTAAATCAGACCATTTTTCAAACCTACCTGTTTCAATCTTTTCTGCCAAAGATTCAATGGTTTTAATTCGATAAGTTGAGGCATATCCATTTTTTTCACAAAAATTAATTATAGTGTCCTTAACTCGACTTGCCACTTGCTCTACAAAAGGAAGGTATTCTAGATAGCGACGTTCTAAAATTGAAGGATAAATCATTAATAAATTAAAATTCAATAATATTTCCTTGTATTAAAGATTTTAAAATATCAGTTCTAACTTTAGTTTTTTCAACGCTAGAGTAAAGTGGTGAACTTGTAATAGCATCATGATAATCTTGCGCTTCTTGAATACGAGTTCTTTCTTCTGGAGAACTAACGATTTTTAGAAAATCATTTATCTTGCTAGATACTTCAGGCAACCTGTTTGAAAAATCATAATTATCACGATTTAATTCTGAAATAGCTGCAAAAAGCGAATAAAAATCAGTTTGATTTTTTAGCCTAGTTTTCCGTAAATCTATATGATCAGGGGATTTTTCTATAAGCTTTTTTATCAATTGAATGACGTGTTTGAATTCATTTTCTATCTCGTCTTGATCGTCCCAATTAAATTCTCTATCACTAAAAGATTTATCCAAGTCTTCTTGACGATAAGATTTGACTCCTTCCTCTAAAAAAAGTAAAAGTTGAGCAACTAATTCTACATCCTTCATTTGCTTTCTTGATTTTGTATTAATTGAAGGAAAGTTGGGTAATTTGGAGTTGGGTGAAAGAACACTACTCATCCATTGAGTTAGATCTTCCACTGCATTAATAAATACTCCATTAAACTTTGCATGGCGAAGCTCTTGAGGGGTTAATTTACTAACATTTCGGTTAATCCGGTCAAATATATTATTAATAATAGCTTCATCTGAAGATGGAACGTATTCAACTGCAAACTGATATTTCCAAAAATTTTGTTTAACCTCAGTATCTAAATCCTTAAAATATTTACCTCTAAGGTTTGTAATAGTTGCTGTTTCGCTGACAGGAAATTGGTTTTGAGCAAATTCAAACAAAGTAGATAGCCTTTGTTTTCCATCAACCACACTGTATTTAGAAATGCCTTCAGCCGTAATGTCTTGATACAAAAAAATTGCCGGTGCAGGATAATTATTGAGAACAGTATCTATGAAAAAATCCTTGTAATCTTGATTCCAAACACTGCGTCTTTGATAGGGTGGATCGAGATCGAGCAGCTTCCTTGTGTAAAGATCCCAAAACCAAGAAACTGTTTGAAAATTAATTGCTCTATTCATCATAACTTTATCGATTGTAGTATAGGTTTAACGATAAAAATCTCTATTTAAGATTTTGGGTTTGAGCCGTTCGTGATTTATTTATAATTATTCTAGCGGTACTAAGTGCGATCGCCCATCGCTGTAGGTTGGGTTGACGCGCCGAAAGCCAACATCAACGCCAAATTGAGCGATCGCTGTTCACTCAAGTCTAAGGCGATCGCACTACCAATTCAAGCCTGACGAAGGGCAAATAGAAAAATGGCGATTACTTCCAGGTTTCGCCAGCGCTGTTTATCTAACGATTGCAGGATAATGTGATCGCCTATCACTGTCGGTTGGGTTGACGCGCCGAAACCCAACATCCACTCCCATCCAACATCAATGCAAAATAAGCGCGATCGCTCTTAACCTAGTCCGCGCAGGCGGACTACCCTTCGGGAAGGCTTCGCATACATTTGTTTAGCTGCGATTTCAATCGCCTCCTCTTGCATGGGGTGATTTCGCTACAAACCTACTCGATGAGCAGACATTTTTCCCAGATTGTCTTGAGGAAAGGCAAGATGGAATCAGCGTATTGTTTGCGGTGCTTGTTCTGATCATATTTAATCGCATTCCATAAACTGTGTAATTGTTGATGCGTCGAACATTTTTGTAGGTGACAGGCAATGGCATTTTTCCATTGTTCCATCTGGCGATAGCTGATGAATTGTCCTCCTTTGTCGAGACGATGGACAAAGATTACGTAAAGCCATGATTCGACTTTTACGATTAGGGAAGCCGGAATATTTAAGAATCTGGCAACTTGATGCTTAGTGATGCGGAAGTTTTGGGCAGGTTTGATGCGGCGAAATAAGGCAGTCATGAGCGCTTTATTCCTGGTTTAATCGTTTGTTTAATTAGTTGTGCCTTAAAGCTGTTCGTTGGGAACATCGAAAAAAACTTCAAATTCAGCATCCGGTATAAAACGCTTGAGAAAGCGTCGGTAATCTTCTGCATCTTGACGGTTGAAAAATCTCGCCACTGTATGCCGTCTGGCATCAGGTAGGAGTCGGATAATTGCCCAAGGGCGGGAGTTATTTTCCAGTTGTGAAGTGGGTTTGGGCAGAGTTTTCCTGGCTTCCCCTCTGATAGTGCTTAAGGTGCGTTCAATGAGTTGCCAAAGCTGTTCCCATTGTGGGCTGGTATCGTTGGGCATCAAATTCCATTCGTTGATGGGTGCTGGTAGCCATCTGAGAATGTAATCGTTTTGACCCGTTTTAGAAAGTTTCCAGGATAGGCGTCGAGTCTGTTTGCGGCAGACATAACCTTGTTGGCGCAAGATAGCACAGATGCTCTCGCCTTCGGATTGAAGGCGTAGCCAGTCGGAGTGTTTCATCGTCGAAAGCTGGATAAGGTTGTCACGGAAGAGCGATCCGCAGTGTGCGCCTTGTGAAATCGCAGCGCTCTGTTACGCGATCGCCTGAACTTGTTTGACCGACGTATGTAAAAATCGGCATTTCTATTTTATGTATGTAATAATCAAAAGTCAATATCTTATTTGTATATATGAGATAATGCACAGACAGGTTATGGCACATTCAAAAAAGTATGACGAGCAAGCGCGGCAGACCCAAGTCAGCCAGAGAAAACGCAAAAAACGTATCGCTGATGATTACGCCGAAAGGGTGGAAGCTTCTGCAATCTCAAGCGCAGCAACTGGGAATAACCAGGTCAGAACTGGTGGAGCGATTTGCCAGAGGGGAAATTCAGGAGAACCTTTCGCAACTAGCCGAAGAACGATTTCTGGGGGAATCCTTCGCCAACTGATAGAGGAGAACGCGATTCAGTTGGCTCATTATCGCTCAGAAGTGGAACGGCTGGAAAAAAGGCAGCGCCAGCTTGAAGAACTGTTTGACCAGTTAAGGGTAAAGACGGGCGAAAACCTTGATGAAGAGGACAAGGTTAGCGACGAGGAAGGAGAATGACAAACAAACGTGGTAGACCGAAATCAGACCGGAAGACGATCAGCGTGGGGATACGGCTCGAACCCCAGGATTGGGAAAACCTCAATCACCTAGCAGCCAGTCTGGGAATGACCCGCACGGAACTGATCACCCAAATATCCAGAGTCCAAAATCCACAAGACTTACAAGAATTTCAAAAGGCGAAATATCTGGGGGAATCCTCAGCCAATTAATCTTGGAAACCCAAGAGGAATTGGCATATCTGGAACAAAAGTTACCTCGATTGAGGGCGCGGCTTAGCTGTCTTCAACAGCTATACCGGGATTTGCAGCAAAAAACTCCTGAAGACTTCGACGAGGAAGACAAGGTTGGCGATGAGGAAGGACAATGACAAACAAACGCGGTAGACCCAAATCAGACCGGAACACCAAGACAGTGACCTTGAGGCTCGAACCGAGGGACTGGGAATTATTTCGTCAGAAAGCCAAAGCTCTGGGAATGTCGAGATCTCAGTTAGTGCAGAGACTAGCCAGAGGAGAAATACGGATCGATTCGGCGATACTCACAGAGGAACTACTGCTGGGGGAATCATCCGCGAACTGCTCGATGAAAATGACAAGTTAACGACATATCACAGTTCGCAAATTGAATTCCATAACAACCGACTCAAACAGCTAAGCAATAGAAAGGCAAGGCTGGAACGTCTTTATGCCGAGTTGCAAACTAAGAGTGGTAGAAACCTTGATGATGAAGACAAGGTTGGCGATGAGGAAGGAGAGAATGACTAACAAGCGCAGCAACTGAGTTAATGATTAGAGGGTGATTTACCGATTAGACAGCTTTTCTCCACCCAATCCGATACAATAACTCAATCAACATCCGGTAATTGCTACTAGAAACGATGACCCAGCCAGAACGCCTACGCCGTTGGCGACTTCTCTTAGGGGGTGGAGACGCCGATGGTATTTGTCAGGAGAATGGTGAGGGAGAAGCCGCAGATTCCTTTACCCTTAATCCAACGGATCAAGCCATTGATAATGCCCTCAGCGCCCTCTACGATTCTGACCGCCGTGGTGGACTTGGGAGTTCTTCTCCCAATATTGCCCGTTGGTTAGGCGACATTCGCAGCTATTTCCCCTCATCAGTCGTGCAGGTGATGCAAAAAGATGCAATGGCACGCCTTAACCTGCAACAGATGCTGCTGGAACCGGAACTGCTAGAAGCCGTTGAACCGGATGTTCATCTCGTGGCAAATCTACTATCCCTTAGTAGCATTATGCCCAGCAAAACCCAAGAAACCGCCCGCCGTGTGGTGCGTCAAGTGGTTGAACAATTGCAGCGTAAATTAACCAACCCCACCCGCCAAGCCATAATCGGTAGCCTCAACCGTGCCATTCGCAACCGCCGTCCCCGCCATAACGAAATCGACTGGAACCGCACTATCCGCGCTAACCTCAAACATTATCAACCTAAATACGGCACAATTATCCCTGAAACCCTAATCGGCTACGGACGCAAACGCAGTTCTTTACACGATATTATCCTCTGCATCGACCAAAGTGGTTCCATGGCAACGTCTGTCGTCTATGCGGGAATCTTTGGGGCGGTGCTAGCCTCTCTCAGGGCAGTGCAAACCCGAATTGTTGTATTTGATACGTCGGTCGTAGACTTAACCGACGCCGCGCAAGATCCCGTAGACTTACTCTTTGGTACTCAACTGGGAGGCGGAACCGATATTAACCGCGCCCTCACCTACTGCCAAGGACTGGTGCGTCGTCCTCAGGACACTATTTTAGTGTTAATTAGTGACCTATATGAAGGGGGAAACCGGGAAGAAATGCTTAAGCGCGTGGCGGCATTGGTGGGATTAGGAGTTCAGTTGATCACGCTGCTTGCCCTCAATGATGAAGGTGCGCCCATGTATGATCATTGGATAGCCGAAAAACTTGCCGGATTGGGTATCCCAGCCATGGCTTGCACGCCTGACCAGTTTCCTGATTTAATCGCAGCTGCAATTCAGCGTCAAGATATTACACAATGGGCGGCTGCACAGGGTATGGTGCTTAAGTAGGTGGAAACAATTAACGTGAACGGTTGAGATTAGGGAACAGGGAACAGGGAACAGGGAACAGTAAGGGTTTGAGGTTTGTTCACACAACTTAGTATGGTGCTGTTTTCTTTTGTCCGACTACTTAGTAGGGGTTTGGTAACCAAACCCTTACTCCACCAAAAAGGGGGTAGTTAACCTGGATGTAGTGTTAACCAGAAAACGTCAGACAACAGACAAATAAGCATTATGACGGCAAAAGGACAGTTAAGCCTTTGCCGTCACAATTTGTTATAATTTTTGCCAGGACTAGAAAACTCAATTTGTCAGGCGTTGCTGAATTAACGGCTTAATTCAGTGGCGCTTTTTCTTGAATCTTCACTTTACCGAAGTTTTCGTGAGAATGTCCACGAAAATTGCCGGAATTTACCTAAATTTTAGGGCAGAGCCTAATTTTGTCAAGATTTTGCTTAGATCAAAGCGCTAGTTACACCCGATATAGCAGTAGACACATCGATTAGGAATTGCGGCATCATTTATGTAGAGACGTTGCATGCAACGTCTCTACTTGGTCACAGTTATTTTTAAGATAGTGGGTAATTGTGAAATTAAGGTGAAAACAGAGAACAAATTTTCTCTAAGGAAGGACAGATGATTGAAACAGATAAGTCTTATATTTTTCTCGCAGGCGCTAGTCGCGGGGTGGGTCTAGAAATCGCCAAACACCTGGTTGAGCAAAACCAGAAGGTTAAAGCCCTGTTGCGTTCCCCAAACTCTCGCCCAGAGTTAGAAGCGATGGGGATTCAGGTGGTAATGGGAGATGCCCTAGATGCGGCAACGGTTGAACAAACCATGCTGGGAGATCAACCGATTCAGGCGGTGATCAGTACGATAGGCGGCTTACCCAAGGATGGTCAACGAGCGGATTTTTTGGGCAACAAGCATTTAATTGATGCGGCTGTCAAGGCTAAGGTACAAAAGTTTATCCTGATTTCCTCGATTGGGAGTGGTGAGAGTGCGATCGCCTTACCCCCCCAAGCGTTGACCACGTTGAAGCCTGTACTCATTGAAAAAGAACAAGCGGAGAACTATTTGAAGGATAGCGGACTAACATATACTGTGATTCGACCCGGTGGGTTGAAGTCAGAACCTGCAACCGGAACGGGTGTGGTGACAGAAAATCAAAAGGTGGCGGGAACAATTCATCGCGCCGATGTCGCCCAGTTGGTGTGTCAATGCCTATTTTCAGATGCGGCGAATAATAAAGTTCTGGCGGCGATTGATCGGGCGCAGATGTATGGCTATCCGGAGTTTGAGGAACTCAGTTTGACGTGAAGGGTTTGATCCAACGGCGCTGAATTGCCCAGTCGAGAGTAAAACGGGCGATCGCAAATTCGATGAGACTCTCGCTGACTAAGATACCCCAAACCCAAAAGGTATCGGTGATATCCGGTTGTCCCTCTATTACCGCCAAACCCCGCACCAAACCAAACGCGAACACGACTCCCGCTTTCAGTTGGGGATTTTGGTCATCCCGGATGGCGTAGCGGTAGGTGACACCGAATAAGAAGCCAGACAAAAACGCGATCGCGACTTTGATCAATAGGGTAATGTTAACCTGGACATCTAGTAAACTGAGGGCAGGGGACTGGGTGGGTAGCAGCAGCAAGTGCAACAGCGCGATCGCACAATAGGTTAAGGCTAGGGATAATCCCCCCAGGATAGCCGCTTTCAGGGATTCGATCCGTTCAGCGTCAGTTGGGTCAAAGGAAGAGTTCACGACTTTCGCTCCTGGTGGTCAAAGACGGTTCAAATTGAATTATCATAAACCTTGGAGTCATTTCTTAATCACTACTCATAAAGCACGATGGATATTTTGTCATTAGGCTGGGTCGCCACTCTGGTTCTGTTCACTTGGTCAATTGCGATGGTAGTCTGGGCTCGTAACGGGTTCTAGAGAGATTGTGGAAGGTTCTGTTTTTACCGTAGTGTTTGTCGCGGCAGCGGGACTCTTAGTCCTAGTGACGGGGGGTGTCGTTTACTTAACCGCTGTTGAATGGCGCGATCGCCGTCGTCGCGATCGGGATAAGAAACTGTAAGCTTGTCAATCGTGACAGGGGGCATACCCCTGTTTCCTCATCTGCCGCCAGTTGCATCGTCGGGACACGGCATTGTCGTGTCCTTACCCTCCACTTTCACGGTTTTAGGGAATGACAAAATAATCATCAGTCGCATTCGATATTGAAAGCGGCTAGGTTTAGCGGTATAAGGAGATAACTGTACCATCTTAATGCGCTCACATCTTTAGATTATGGCTTCAACCTATTCATTTGATATCGTCAGTGATTTTGACCGACAAGAGTTGGTGAATGCCTTAGACCAAACCAATCGCGAAATTAGTAACCGTTATGACTTGAAAGACACCAAGACAACCGTTGACTTGGGTGATGAGACAATTACTGTGAACACCGATAGCGAATTCACCCTAGATACTGTACATAACATTCTGTTGACCAAAGCCACTAAACGCAACCTCTCTCCGAAAATTTTCGACTACGGCAAAGTTGAATCAGCGAGTGGCAATCGAGTACGCCAAGAAATTAAACTGCAAAAAGGAATTAGCCAAGATATTGGCAAAAAAATCGCCAAACTGATTCGGGATGAATTCAAAAAAGTACAAGCCTCGATTCAAGGCGATGCGGTTAGAGTGTCAAGTAAATCCAAAGATGATTTACAACAAATTATCCAGCGCTTGAAACAAGAGGAATTGCCCGTGGCGCTGCAATTTACGAATTATCGATAGAAGACATAATATTTGTAGAGACTTAGCGTGCTAGGTCTCTACAACTTGATTAAAATCTTAAAATCGCGAAGCTGTTAGTATTACATCGGCATATTTCCAAGCCTCTTGAAACCGTTCTTGTACCGCCCTAGCTTCCTGTATTTTTCCTTGTGCCTGTAAGCTTTGAGCAAGTCCAAACAATGACCAGCCGTTATTGGGATGAATTTCTAAGTCTTGGCGGTAGACTTGTTCGGCTGTAGCCGTTTGATCCGCGTCTAATAAGACAGCACCTAAGGATTGTCGCACAGGATAATACCAGGTTTCTGGCTCATCGTAGCGTAGTTCATCTTGAAGACGGACTGCCATTTGTAAGTGGGCGATCGCGGATTCATAATCTGCCTGTTTAGCTGCCAATTCTCCGGCTAAAACTTCAGAGGCAATGTGCAACAAATTCGCTGTAGAATTGATATCCCAGATGAGCATTTTAGCCAACTCTGGATCAGCCGCGATCGCGTTTAACTGGTTCAGTTCCTCTGTAGCTGGGTCTAACTGACCTTTACTTAAAAATGCCATGCCACGAGCATAATGCCAAACTCCTGTTGGATATTTGAGTTCCTGTCCTGGCGAGGGTTCTGCCAGAATTTCATCCCACTTGCCAAACCGAGCTAGTGTGTAAAGGGGAATCAGATAGTAGTGCTGGAGTGTGTCATACTCTGGCTGGCGCATCTTATGCTGATCCACCATAGCGGCTGTATGGCGTGCGGCTTGCATCGCCACTTCACTCCGCCCTTCCATCGATGCGCTTGCCCAGAGAAAATGAGGGTTATGGGGAACGTAAGCCGATCGATATAATCCGGGTGTGGAGGACTGGGTGATATAGTTTTGGTCAACCGCGATCGCTCGTTGATTGGCAATTGCCGCATCATGATAGCGCCCAACACGGATATAAATGTGGGATGGCATGTGAACGAGATGTCCAGAACCCGGAACCAGGTTACGCAGGCGATCCGCACAAGGGATAGCGCGATCGGGTTCAGGTGAGGCTTCAACGGTATGGATATAGAGATGGTTTGCACCGGGATGATTAGGGTTGCGATCGAGAACCGAGTCTAACGTCGCTAGGATTTCTTGGGTTTTCGGTTTAGGTTTACCGTCTATCCAATAATCCCAAGGCATTGTATCCATTAAGGCTTCGGCAAATAGAGTGGCTGCATCTAAATCGTCTGGATAACGTTGGCTGACGTCTCGCATTGCCTGAACATAGGCAATATCTAGAGATGGGCGATCAGCCCGTGGATCTAAAGAGTAGCGCTTTGCCAAAGCTTGGATATAGGCTTGTTCTTGATTGCTGGCATTTTGGCTACGTTCTAAGGCATTTTGCAATGCTTGCCAAGATTCGGGTACAGCATCGGTATCCATTGCCGCATTAATATTCGGTCCCAGAACCAGTGCAACTCCCCAATAACACATCGCACAGTTCGGATCAAGTCGGGTAGCTTCTCGGAAAGAACGGGCGGCTTCAGCGTGGTTAAATCCGTAGGTGAGGATTAATCCTTGATCAAAATAGCGTTGTGCTAAGTCTGAGTCGGTGGAAATGGGATGATGGTAGTCGCCCAGGTTATCGAACAGAGGAACAGACGGTTCTAAGGATTCGATTTGCTGGGTTTGAAAGTCGGCAGCTATTGCGAGTTTTGGCAAGTCTATGCAGTAACCCCATAGTTCTAGAATAGCCAGGAGTGTTAAGGTTAATAAAATTCTATACATTTTAATCGTTTAAGCCTTCACCGGTTATACAACTTTTTAGACGTTAAGTTAATTAGAGTGATTTTTGTACCTTTTTTCCCTAAAAATTTAGGCAATCCTTATTTTTAAAGAATAAGTAAGGGGAATTTGTAAATTCCCCTTATTCCTAGAATACTAATCGTGAAACGGTAACAGTATCCTACCGAATCCCTACAGACTCGACATAACCTCCCGCGCGGCTTCTAGCGTGCGGTCAATATCCTCATCGGTGTGCGCCAATGAGGTAAACCCTGCCTCAAACTGGGACGGTGCTAAATAAATTCCCCGTTCTAACATGCCCCGATGGAAGCGGCTGAACTTGGCTAAATCCGACTTTTTGGCATCGTCGTAATTACGCACGGGACCTACGGTGAAGAACATGCCAAACATAGCACTAATTTGTCCACCGCAGGCAGGATGTCCGGTTTCTTTGGCAATTTGTAATAACCCCTCGGACAGCTTTTTGGTGATTTTGTCAAGCTGTTCGTAAGTTCCAGGTTTTTGCAGTAACTCCAGGGTTTTAATCCCAGCCGTCATCGCCAAGGGATTACCGGAAAGAGTGCCTGCTTGGTACATGGGACCGGCGGGTGCAACCATGGACATAATATCTTGACGTCCCCCATAAGCACCCACGGGTAAACCCCCACCAATCACTTTACCCAATGTGGTTAAATCGGGAGTGACGCCAAATTTTTCTTGAGCGCCGCCGTAGGCAATCCGGAACCCCGTCATCACTTCATCAAAGACTAACAGGGAACCATGTTCCTGAGTAATCAGGCGTAAGCCTTCCAGAAATCCGGTATCAGGGGGAACAAAGCCAGAGTTACCAACTACGGGTTCAAGAATCACCCCAGCAATACTATCTGGATTGGCTTCAAACAGAGATTTGACGGATTCCAAATCGTTGTAAATGGCAGTCAGGGTACTGCTTGTTGCCGATTTCGGGACACCGGGAGAGTCAGGTAAGCCAAGGGTAGCCACCCCAGAACCGGCTTGCACCAGGAGCATATCGGCGTGACCATGGTAACAGCCAGAGAATTTGATAATTTTATCTCTGCCTGTAAAGGCACGCATCAGGCGAATGACTGCCATACAAGCTTCCGTACCGGAATTGACAAACCGCACCATGTCGATACTGGGAACGGCTTCAATCACCATGGAGGCTAAAACGTTCTCTAGCGCAGAAGGGGCACCAAAGCTTGTGCCTTTTTCTAGAGCGTCGTGCAGGGCGGAAATGACCTCTGGGTGGGCATGACCGCAAATGGCGGGTCCCCAAGTGCCAACATAGTCAATGTACTGATTGCCATCGACATCCCAGATGTAGGCACCCTTAACCCGGTCAAATACAATGGGTTGTCCGCCAACAGACTTAAATGCCCGAACCGGTGAACTGACACCCCCCGGCATCAGGTTTTGGGCAGTTTGGAAAATTTCTTCTGATTTCGTAGTTGTCCAGGACGAGGTGGTAACCAAAACTGTCTCCTGTTATTTGATGCTTATCTCTATCAGGATAAAGTTTAGTGGTGATTCGGGAAATAGGGGTAAGGGGGTTAACTTACGCTGCAAAGCAGGAGGAGCAGGGGAAGCAGGGGGAGCAGGGGGAGCAGGGGGAGCCGGGGAAGCAGGGAGAGCAGGGGGAGCAGGGGGAGCAGGGGAAGCAGGGGAAGCAGGGGGAGCAGGGGGAGCAGGGGAAGCAGGGGGAGCAGGGGGAGCAGGGGGAGCAGGGGGAGCAGGGGGAGCAGGGGGAGCAGGGGGAGCAGGGGAAGCAGGGACACCCTCGTTGAAAATTAGGATTGCCCTGCGCCAAGTTAGGGACAATCGCGATTAGAAATAGTTCTATCGGGTAGAGTGGTATTACAAAATACTGCACCAGTTAAATCAGCATCTTGTAAATTAGCACGACTCAGGTCAACCTCCCAGAGGTTCGCTTCGCGCAAATCAGCATTGGTTAAGAAACTATTACTTAAATCAGCACCTCTGAGGTAAGCACCATTTAAATTCGCGTTATTAAGTCTGGCATTACTCAGGTTCGCTTCTCTAAGATTGGCGGCTTTCAAATTAGCACCATTGAGTCTAGCTTTATCTAGATTGGCACGTCTGAGATCAGCGCCTCTGAGTTCCGCTAGAGTGAGAATCGATTGAGACAGATTGGCTTCACTCAAGTTGGCTAAACTTAACAGCGTTTGGGTTAAGTTAGCACCAATGAGAATAGCATTACTTAGGTTAGCCGCTTTGAAGTTAGCTTCTCTGAGATCTGCACCCCTGAGATCTGCACCACCGAGAAAGGCGCGAGTTAGATCAGCATTTTTTAAGTCAGCGTTACTGAGGTTGGCATTAATCAGGTCAGCATATTTGAGGTTAGCATCACTGAGAATCGCTTGAGTGAGATTGGCTTGACTCAGGTCGGTATACGTCAAGATACTATGACTCAGGTTAGTATTACTCAAATTGGCATTGGTTAAGTCACAGGTAGAACATTCGCCAGTGTCTTGTAACTGTTTCAGATGGTCAGGATTTTCCGCGTTTAGAGGAGTGGCTGACCAAAAGGGTGTGAAAAGTAAGAGGATAGCCAGAATATTAAGTTTCATATAGTGATTGGTGATTAGGGATTAGTGACTGGGGAATTCTTCGCAACCCGCCCCGACTCCTCCATCTCTCCCATCCTCCATAACACAACGAGAAGCCCAAGCCCTTATGTACTTCTCGGTAATCTGGGCAGAAGCGATCGCGAAAATTCCGCAATTTCACTGATTCTAACTCCTAGAGTAAGGAACTATGCTTAAAAAGCAAGGACAAGGAAGCAAACTCTCAGTTGTAGATGCAGTTCCCTGGTAGCTATCTCTCGCTGCCAGGATTTTTCTTTCGATTGCTTGACATTTGAGACACCTTGATTCCGTGGAATCGCGTAATTCCCTTATTTTGGGAAATTATGCTGACTCAAAAATCCGTATGAAGACTGAGGCGATTGTTAATTGTGATCAGTCAAAATAAAAATTACTGAGAATTCAAAGTTTGTCTACCCCTCTAGACTTATGCCTGAAGATACCTACCAACAATTACTCCAAGCGGCTACCGCCAGATATCACGCTTTATTATATCAAAGCTATAGTCAACTTAGTTTGGATGACAAAATATTTATCGAGAATTTCCGCTATTACAAACAAATGTCTTTGAATCAGGTAGTTCAAGCGTTAGACGATAACCTGAGGCAGCTCCAAGGTAAGGATTATTGGAGTACCCGTGAAGATACTACATTATTTAATGTGAGTATTGATCGATAACCTCTAAAGTAACCCGCTCATCCGCCTGGGAATCAATTCCCAGCCTCATAGCCGAAGTCGTCTGAAGACGACTCAGTAAAAATAAAGGCTCATCCTGATTATCAGAACATGATTCTATTCAGAGGAGCAATTATGTATTAGTTAGTCCGTTTTAACGGACTTTTGCTATAAGCCTTGAAATTGATTCCAAGGCGGTGTGACAGTTAATCCCAATTATCAAGATATAAAGTTATGGCGCTTTGGCGGCTTTACTATCATCTCGTCTGGGCGACAAAAGAACGCCAACCGTTGATTGTTCCTGCACGAGAGCCGAAATTATATAGCTATATTATCGGTAAAGCTGATTCGCGAGGTTGCATTATTCACGCCATTGGGGGTATAGAAGATCATATCCATTTAGTGACATCTATCCCGCCCAGCCTTGCGATCGCGGATTTTGTCAAATACATTAAAGGAAGTAGCGCCCATCAGTTTAACCAAGATTCGCCTCCCACATCAGCCAAGTTTGGTTGGCAGCGCGGATATGGTGTTTTTTCCCTGGGAGGCAAACAACTTGATCAAGCGATTGCCTACGTGAGTCAACAAAAGCAGCATCATTCTCAAGGCACAGTAATCCCATCCTTGGAACGAGATAATTATGAAGATGATGCTCCAACATCCCGATGAGGTATGATATGGAACCAAAACAGGCACAGGAATTACCCTATTGCCTGTTCCCTGTGACACACCGAGCGAAGTCGAGGTGTTGCCTCTCCCCACCACAACACTTATTCAGCAGTCCCTAACTTATGTCAGTGATATTGATATGAGTGCAATCAAAAAAACATTAAACCAAAGCTTTTGCTGCTGAAAACTTTGATTTAGGAATGTCATAAGGACGATAGTATATATCAACAATTTTAGCTAAATCCGCTAAGGTATAATTCGGGTCAAATAAGGATAATTTTAGACAATGAAAAAAAGCAATATCCATCGTCAATCCTAATTGCTGACAAAAGTTTTCTGAGAGTCTACTTCCATTACTTTTATGCCGCAGATGCCGAGCGACAAACAGTTGTCTTAAAACAATGAGTTTTTGGAACACAACCTCGATAATCCTGGCGGGCGACTGCAACCCCGTCATCTCTCGTGCTGGACTCGGCGTATTCTGTTCAAATCTAAAGTGAGCATCTTTGAGTTGAAAAATTAAACACAGTTGCTGTACGACTTGGACTTGGAACAAATGTTCTAGTTGTTCAACTCGCAACGCTCCTTGCTGTTTCAGATACAATCCCAGAGGTTGATCTTCTGGACACAACTGAGCCAGTTTCGTGACAACACGGTTACTCACCCATTCGTATTGCTGGATCAGCGAGAGTAACCCTTCATCGTTCAATTGGTTGGCGGCGGTGATAACATTGCCATTCTCTACCCAAATATAATAAGACGACGCATCTCTTGACTCCGATCGCGATCGCAGCATCAGTACGCCGCTTTTGTTTCCCTGATCGATAAATCGAAAAATTTCCGACAGAGAAAAATCCGAAAGAAACCCTGTAATGGACATGGCTGGTGAATTGAACCCCTACAACTATTGTCTCGATTAACCGTTAAACTCAATCGCGATCGCCAGATTCGGTCAGGTCGCGATTTATAATGAGTGGGTGTTGTTGTTGGCGATCTTGCTCTGTGACCCAAACTCCCCTTCCTAATTCCCGCTCCTCTACCGATGTGGTAAACGAACAACCGGATGCCTTAGGGCGTTTTGGCAAATTTGGCGGCAAGTATGTGCCGGAAACTCTAATGCCAGCGCTGTTCGAGTTAGAGCAGTCGTTTAAACAGTACCGCAACCACCCCGATTTTCAGCAGGAATTGCAACAGTTATTACGCGATTATGTCGGGCGTCCTAGTCCTCTATATTTTGCTGAGCGTTTAACCGCCCACTATGCCAGACCCGATGGCGGTGGAGCGCAAATTTATTTGAAACGGGAAGACTTAAATCATACTGGCGCTCATAAGATCAATAATGCCTTAGCCCAGGTCTTATTAGCCAAGCGGATGGGCAAAAAGCGGATTATAGCAGAAACCGGGGCAGGTCAACATGGTGTGGCAACGGCAACGGTTTGTGCGCGGTTCGGCTTGGAATGCATTATCTATATGGGTGTTCAGGATATGGAACGCCAAGCCCTGAACGTGTTTCGGATGCGGCTCATGGGTGCAAAAGTTCAACCTGTTGCGGCGGGAACGGGTACGCTCAAAGATGCCACCTCGGAAGCGATTCGCGACTGGGTAACCAATGTGGAAACCACCCATTACATCCTCGGTTCAGTCGCCGGTCCCCATCCCTATCCCTTGCTCGTGCGTGACTTTCAGGCGATTATTGGTCAAGAAACCCGCACCCAATGTCAAGAGAAATGGGGTGGCTTACCGGATATCTTGTTAGCTTGTGTCGGTGGCGGTTCCAATGCAATGGGACTCTTCCACGAATTTATTAACGAATCCAGCGTGCGGTTAATTGGTGTTGAAGCGGCTGGGGAAGGTGTTACGTCTACCAAGCACGCCGCTACCCTAACCTTAGGGCGTCCCGGTGTACTGCATGGGGCAATGAGCTATTTACTCCAAGATACCGATGGTCAAGTGGTGGAAGCTCATTCCGTTAGTGCGGGACTCGATTATCCGGGTGTTGGACCCGAACACAGTTATTTGAAAGATAGTGGTCGAGCCGAATACTATAGCGTCAGCGACCAAGACGCGATCGCAGCGTTTCGCCAGTTATCGGAACTCGAAGGGATTATTCCCGCCCTAGAAACCGCCCACGCGATCGCGTATCTAGAAACCCTCTGTCCTCAACTTCAGGGTAGTCCGAAAATTGTGATCAATTGTTCGGGTCGCGGTGATAAAGATGTACAAACAGTTGGTAAGTTTATTCAGTTAGACTCCCAGGATTAAACGGTGCGGTCAAGATCTGTTTTTGTGATGAGTGGATTCCTGCTACTAAAGTTAGGACTCAGTAGTTGTGATTTGGCGTTGAGTGTCAATCAAACCCCGGTGAGTCAATCCGAATCTCCTGCAACTGTGTCTCCACAGTCCAAGGACGGTAATTTTACGAATTGGGAAAGGTTGGTGCATCAACAGATTAATCAATATCGCCAGTCCCAAAACCTGCCCCCATTAACCTTAGACGCAAGCATTAGCAAGGAAGCCAGACGCCACAGTCAGGCAATGGCAACCGGGCGTGTCCCGTTGGGTCATGGGGGATTTGAACAACGAGTCCGGGCGATCGCCCAATCCATGTCCTATCGCCAAGCGGCGGAAAATGTCGCCTATAATCAGGGCTATTCTGACCCGGCGACACAGGCAGTACAAGGTTGGTTAAAAAGCCCTGGACATCGCCAAAATATTGAAGGGGATTTTGATGTAACTGGGATCGGCGTCAGTAAAAATGCCAAGGGGGACTATTACTTTACCCAGATTTTCATCAAGCAGCAGTAGTTTGTCCTATGTTCATTATTGATAATTCCTAATCGAGATATCTGATGACTCATCCACCCATCGAGAAAGACGTGGCAGAATTTCAAGTGTGCGATCGCGACCTTCCCGACGCCCTGCTGAAGACCTATCTCAACGCCGAAGCGATTGCTGTTGATACAGAAACCATGGGGCTAATCTATCAGCGCGATCGCTTGTGTCTGGTGCAACTGTGCGACCCCCAAGACCGAGTTACGGTGATCCGCATAGATAAAAAACAAACCGAAGCCCCCAATCTGAAGCAGTTGCTGGAAGCCCAAACTGTCTTAAAAGTCTTTCACTTTGCCCGTTTCGATCTCGCCATCTTACGCCAAAATCTGGACATCTATGTCCAACCTGTATTTTGTACAAAAATTGCCAGTAAACTTGCCCGTACCTATACCAACCGCCATGGGCTGAAGGATTTAGTCATGGATCTCGAACAGGTGGAACTGGATAAAAGTTCCCAGAGTTCAGATTGGGGGAATCCTAATAACCTGTCGGATGAACAACTTCGCTATGCAGCAAATGATGTCCGTTATTTGTTGTCTGTGCGGCAGAAACTGATTACCATGTTGCAACGAGAAGAGCGCTGGCAACTTGCCCAAGAGTGCTTTGAGGCGTTATCCGTGATGGTGTCTTTGGATTTACTCCTCTATCGAGATATCTTTGAGCATTAAACTGACTGGTATGCTGGTGGGCCCTTGCGAAGCCGAAACCCACCCTACAATATATCTTTGACATTAATCCTAAAGAGTGGCTGTGGCTCAAGGGTGGATGAACCGAATTCCACCCAGAGTGATAACTGCTAGGATAAAAAAAAGGAAGTGTCAATAAGATTGCTGGATTTAGAAGTTTCCCATGCCCATGACTGCTCAAGTTATTGTCGAAAAGAAAAAACTAGACAACCCCCCCCTAGAGATTCACTATCTGGGCGATCGCGTTCTGCGTCAACCAGCGAAACGGGTGGCTAAAGTAGACCAAAGCATCCGACAGTTAGCTCATCAGATGCTGCAAACCATGTATAGCGCAGATGGTATCGGCTTGGCAGCACCGCAGGTTGGGGTAAATAAACAAATCATTGTCATCGACTGCGAACCGGATAACCCAGAAAATCCCCCCTTGATTCTGATCAACCCCACGATTAAACGTTTTGGTCAGAGTATATGTGATGCTCAAGAAGGGTGTTTAAGTGTTCCTGGTGTCTACTTAGATGTCAAACGTCCGGTAGAGGTGGAAGTTGCCTACAAAGATGAGAATGGACGTCCGCAAAGATTAAAGGCAGATGGTTTACTATCTCGCGCCATTCAACATGAAATGGATCACCTGACTGGGGTTATGTTTGTGGATCGGGTGGAAAATGGACTGGTTTTGGCAGAAGAACTGCAAAAGTATGGCTTTTCTACCCAAGCGGTTAAACCATTTAATTCTTAGGCAGTCTCAGCCTAACCGTGCCAATGTTTTGTCCATGGATTGCTCCATGGACATTTTACAACTGGCTCGGTTTTTTAATATTTTTCGTTAGGTTTAATTGAATGACACCAAAAAGCGGTTTATTTTTGATGGGTTCCTGTATTACCGCAATTGCGGCTGTGGGTTCAATTTTTGAACTCTCTTCAGGAACACCCCAGTTAGGTGCATCCGTCACGGAAATTATCCTCGCGGGTAGTATTCCCTTGAGTGGCTTTTTGTTCTACGTGGCTGTTCGTGATGCGAGGGCAAATCAGTAGAATTATTTCTCCCTGGGGTTTGGCGTCCGTTTTCTGTTGTCCTTTAGAATTTTAATTGTAGGGGCACGGCACATAAGAGCCCCTACGAGGTCTTTGGTAAACTCCGACGGAGGAAGCAAACCCCTTGCTAAAACACGGTTTCCAAGCTCACGGACATTACTGATGACTGGTCAACATTGCCGTGGATTTTTACGACCTCTTGCTGGCAGAGGTACAGCTAGCCATTTATCTCCCTATCCTTTGTCTGAGGATGAGGAGACGGTGATTGGTCGTGATCCAAGCTGCCAAATTGCCTTAAACCCGAATCAGTATTTAATTGTATCGCGGCGTCATGCTACGATTCGTCCCTGTTCACCCTGGAAGCAGGGCTGGGAAATTTGTGATCTCAATAGTATTAATGGGACGTATGTTAATGGGTATCCGTTACGGGGATGCTGTCAATTACATGCGGGCGATCGCATTGAATTGGGTCAAGATGGTCCTCAGTTTATTTTTGAGTGCCAGTTCAGTTCATCTTCGTCCCCAGTCTCACCCGTTTCTTCGGCTTCATCGCTGACATCTGTCAGTGTAATCGGACATAAAACTCCCGATACGGTTACCTTTAGTCAACTGTTTCCCCTCGCTTCAACGGGACAAGATTTAACCCAAAAGGCGTTTCTGAGACCCGCCATTCTCACGGTGGTGTTTGTGGTGTTAATGTTTATGGCGGTCGGTCAGGCAATGGTGTTTAATCTACTCTTGGCAACCTATTTAACGGGTGCGGCTTCTTATTTTGTCTACCAACTCTGTGGTAAACCGAAACCGTGGTGGGTATTCTTGGGATGTGCGATCGCGACGGGTTTAATTTTAACCAGTCCATTGTTACCTCTATCGATTATCGTTTTTCGCGACATCTTACCGGGAAGCTTACCGGAAGAAGGAGAACTGATCAGTTTCACGTCTCTGCTAATCCGCATGTTTTTCGGGGCGGGTTTGATGGAGGAATTACTCAAAGCCCTGCCAATTATTGGGGCGTTTTTCTTGGGTAAACTGCTACGTTCGCCATGGCGAGAACAGATTGGCGTCTGGGAACCTCTGGATGGGATTCTCTTAGGTACGGCATCAGGGGTGGGTTTTACCCTGTTGGAAACGTTAGGACAGTATGTTCCTGATATTATCGATAACTTAACCTTTCAAGCGGGTCAAGGATCGGCTCAACTGATGGGATTGCAATTACTCATCCCCCGTCTACTGGGTTCAGTTGCTGGACATATAGCTTATAGTGGCTATTTTGGCTATTTTATCGGCTTAAGTGTTCTCAAACCGCGAAAAGCTTGGCAAATTCTGGCAACGGGTTATCTGTGTGCGGCGATTCTCCACGCCTTGTGGAATGCTAGTGGGTTTGTCAGTAGTTTATTGTTGGCGGTGGTAGGGATTTTGTCTTATACCTGTTTAGCCGCTGCCATTCTCAAAGCCAGGGCAATCTCGCCGACGCGATCGCAAAACTTCGCCACCCGTTTATTTTAAGATAAAAATCCTCTACTCACCCTAGACATAAGCCAGAGAGCAGAGGATTTTTATATTGGAGCGATTGACCAAGGAATGTTGATTGTTTTTTATGCCAGAGCCAACAGTCCTTTTCCCTGTCAAGGTTCTACACTTCGATGAAACCAATTAACCTGTATTCTCAAGTGCTAACTCAACACACTTATGCTTTGGAGAACCTTTTGCACTGATGAACGATTTCTGCTTTTCTCCCTGAGAATGCAGGTTTAGTCAGCTTTTGTATTTATTCTAAATTTAGAGTCCAAGACTCCAGAGAACCTGAGTCACCCGCAGAGCAATCATTAATAATCAATTGCCAAGTACCAGCAGATGAGCGTCCTTCAAACACAGACAAAGTCTGACTTGCACAATAGTTACCACTGGGAATCACCCCATGAGACGCCGCTACTGAGTCAAAACTACGGGAAAAGTTATCGTTAAAGCTGTAATCCCCATTCAGGTCATTACTATAGCCACTGGACGAAAATTGCGGTTGTCCGGGGCGTCGGAACAAGTCAACCACAACCCCGCTTTCGAGATGACGTAACTGGGCAATCAAGTCGCCTACCCAAGTATGTTCTAAATTCTTCAGCGTGACGGTGACGTTGCTAATTGCGATATTTTCAGTCACCACAATCTCATCTTGGAAACTAGCCACTCCATCGGGAATGCTGCCACCACCACCGCAATAGGTGGAGTTCGCAGATGTGGCAATTTTAGCGTCTACAGTGGCAGTTGAGGTACGGTTCATTAGCTTTGACATAGGTTATAACTCCAAAACATGATTAAGTTGACAAAAGGTAAAACTCCGCTAGCGATCGCGAACTCATAATATTAAGAAAAATTGCGCTTTGTTACGCACTCTTAATGCACCCTTGATTTTTTCTAATTTCGCGACCATTCAATACTCTCCTCTTAATTAATAATGGCATTAGTTTGGCGTTTCTATCTAGTCCTTCTGGGGATCTTTACTGAAAAAAAACAATTTAATGGATACTAAACTGATATATCGATTTTCTGTATTCCTTGCCTGATCAGCGATTCAGCCTTAAGTCGTCAACGTTGTTGTCCCGATGTTTATGTGAATTTAATATAAAATCACATCCTCTATAGCTTTAATTAATCTCTGACGAGAGATTAAAAATCTTTTTCAAAAAAATTCGTAATTCATCCGCGAAGCTCTGGAAAAAACTTAAATACACGCTTCCCGAAGGTCTGATTATAAATTTTGAACTCACCATGCTTAAGAGTGTTAAGCTTAAAGCTTCATTTTGTAAATTTAGTTGTTTTTCAGTAAAGATTTGTTGCATTATCCGCTCAAAAATTTTTTGACAATTAATTAAGTATACTTTCTCTTGACATTAGAAAATCCCCTATCCCAGCCACAGCAAACTCTAGTCATTTTCAACCAAGTACCGACAAGCCAGGTTTCTATAACCCGCTTCTCCTCGATAGTAGAAGCCAGTCAGGAACTTTGTTCTACTCGATAATACTTGTGCAATTGAGGTGGCTTTTGGCAGGATATCGGTGTAACATTCTTGCTCGTGATCACAAAATAGAACTGAAGTCACAGACTGCTAGGGTCTAGCCACCGTGTCTCAGGTTCTGAAATCCAGTTTCTGTCATACTGGCGTATGACGTTGTTACACTATGTTGAATAATATTGCAATCAGCTAACGTTGGCAACCACTTGACTGGATTAATTTTGGCTTATTTTGTAAAGATTCATTAAGAAGCACAGCAGCATCCATATCATATATAGATATAGCAATTTCCGGTTTGATGCGATACATCGTTAAGGGCGCAAGCTTTGCACCCCTAAATTGTCCCTACATTTAGGTGTACCTCACACCCTGGGAAAGCGCTATATGCACTGGCAAGATTAACTGGGTTTACTTTGGCAAAGGCACGGATTGAGGAAAGTAAAAAGGCGCTAGCAGCCAGCAGAAGCCGCCGAAAAGCCGAACTGCTGCGCGAGCTGGAGGAAACCACGATTTAAATTTCTACAGAGAAATATATTTGCCAAAACCAAAATAGGATGCTTCCTACTACAGGGGAGGCGATCCAGCAGGCGGCTTGATTAGAAAAGTTTGTAAACTTAATGACATCTCATAAAGTCTTTGTTATATTGCAGAAACAACCCAACATTTGTCATCGATTTCTCGACTCTTTTCTATCAAATTGATCAGGAAACTCAGGAAAAACTTCCCAGAGGTGTCGTCCTGGCAACTTATTCCTTTAAGCAGATAAAAAAATTAATGAGTTCGCTAAATTTAGGCAAAACTGGATATGGAATGCTCTTCTCAAATAAGGGTAAATTTATTTATCATCCCCAGGAAAATATTGTCAAAGAAAAACAAAGTATATTGGCATTTGCTCGGCGTAAAGTCCAAAAGGAAAACAACGAAATATAAAATCATTTTTTTCCCGATTGTAGAGACGTTGCATGCAACGTCTCTACAAGGTTTTTAACCAGGGTTTATTCAGCCGTAGCCAGTTCTGTGCTACCACCACTCCGACGACGGGTTAAGGTGTTGAAGAGCATCTGACCAATCGCTTTAATCAGATTCCCTTCTAATTCCTGGAACAGCTTCATATTCATGCCAAATGCCGCATTTGCCTCATCAACAATCCGTTCGGCTGTGGCATCATCAATGGGGAGTTCATTCAAGGCTTGGCGATACTCGGCTTTGAATGCCTTTTCGTCAGGAATTTCGTTAAACTCGTAAAACGCTGTACCTTCACCCTCAGATAAATTCATCGCCCGTTGAGCAATCTTTTTCAGGATTTGTCCCCCGGATAAATCGCCCAGATAGCGCGTGTAGCAATGGGCGACTAATAGTTCGGGTTCAGAGGCGGACACGTCGCGAATTCGCTGCACGTAGTCTTTACCCGCAGATGAAGGCGCTACTTGTTCGCGCCAGTTGGCACCGTAGTAATAGTACAAGTCTTGCTCTAGACTTTTCTGGCGATTGAGTTGGGGAAAGTAGAGTTTTGAGAGAATTGGATGTTGGCGATGGCGCTCCATTTCTTCTTCCATCGCACTATAGACGAAGTAGAGATTGGCGACGAGTTTCCGGTAGGAGTTCTTTTCAACGACGCCTTTCAAAAAACATTTGACAAATCCCACGTTTTCTGCCATGGTGTGGGCTTTTTTGGTTCCCTCACGCAACTGAGTGGCTAAATTGGTACTCATGTTAAATTTCCTATCCCTAAGGTTTACGACTTGTGTATTTTTACGTCCAAAACGTATCAAAACCGTCCCAAATGCTTAGGGTAAACTGATATGATGAGAAATGATATTAAGAATTGTAAAATAGGTGTGGAGTGTGGAGTGTTGGGTGTCGGGTGTCGGGTGTCGGCAAAAAACAGACACCATGCACCTTATCGGCTTGGTGTCTTGGAGTCTTGGAGCCTTGGAGCCTGATGCTAGAGTCTCACTCCTGCAAGATAGTCTTGGACACAATCCGAGTTTTCTTGCGATCGGCGTCTGAGAGTTCTTCGCCAGATTGCAAACGAGTCGCGTTAGTTTGCAGCACCGTGGCGGCACTTTGGTCTCCCATTTGGATCGCCGTATTAGCAGCCGTTTGTAACATTGTGGCAGCGCCAGAGCGATCGCCTGTTTGCAGTTTGGCTTCGGCTATTTGGGTTTGCCTGTATTTGGCTAGTGCCAGAATCGATTGTTGGACTTTGGTATTGGGAGACGGTTGATAGGTACTCTGAACGTTAATCTCGACGGGAACCTGTTCTGACTTTAACCCCTCTTCCCCCGTAGCCGGGTCATCATAGATTACTTGCAGCTTCGCGATCGCCTGATACCCAACAGACAGTTGTCCCATATACAGATTTGCCAGAATCACCCGTTCGGCATCCGTCATCAAATCACCCAAGCGGACGACAAATTGATCGCCTTGGGGTTGCAGGGGGAGTTCAATCGTATCCGGGGCGACTTGGGCAATGGGTTTGAATTCGGCAAACCGCACACCATCCATTAATTCACATAATAAGTAAGCATTGGTCAAGCCAACGGCTTGGATACGGTTAAACAAGCGTCCAAACTCCTGTACCGCTTGCTCTGGCTGTTCAATATAACAAAGCGTACCACTCCCCGAATCGGCAATTTTTTCTAGCACATCTTGGTTCCAACTTGCCCCAAATCCTAGGGTATTGATCGTCAGCTTATTCTCAACCGCGAATTGGGCTAATTTTAAGCAGCGATCATTGTCCCCATGTTCATTTTCGCCATCCGTCAGCAGAAACACCTGAGACACGGCGTCAGCTTTTCCCTTAGCTACTTCTGCAATCCCCAGTTTCAACCCCTCATCAATCGCCGTTCCCCCATCGGCAGACAGTTGGCGGATTTGGGATTTAATCGTGTTCAAATTATCGATCGCTTGATTGGGAACCAACACGTTGGCACGATGATCAAAAGCAATCACACAGATGCGATCGCCTTCCTTGAGTCGTTCAATCAGTTGCATCGCCGCTTTTTTCACCGTTTCTAGGGGACGCCCATGCATTGACCCGCTGTGATCGAGAATTAAGCATAAATTCAGCGGCAGTGACTGATCCTGGGATTGGGTAATTGCCCGAATCGCGATCGATAACTGACGCTGGGAACTGGGTTGATTGGCATCCAGATTAGTATCGTTGAGGGCAGGGTGTAAACCAACTTTCATGTCTAAAACTCCTAAGCCAGTAAAAAGATGTAACTATAGTAACCTTGTCGTAATACATAGGTACTAGCGAAGGGTTGAGGTTGTTCCGGATACACCCCGAATCGCCATCAATCGAAAGAACTACCCCAGGCAACTTCACAAGCACGCTACTATGTTTTAAAGATAGCGCCATTATTGCATTCCCCAGTCAGGAACCCCACGGCTTAAGCCGGGAGTACCGAAATTGTCCATACCTGACCAGCCTAAGACCTACGCGGTCTACGTTATGCCTAACTCTACAAATATGCAGTCGTGTACACGGAAAACATGAAACAACCGATTCAGGCAGTTCAATCAACCTACTATGGTCGGCAAAACTACCGCACCCCGCCACCTGATTTACCGTCACTGCTACTTAATGAGCGGATTGTCTATCTGGGTTTACCCTTGGTGCCACAGGTCACTGAATTGATTGTGGCAGAACTTTTGTATTTGCAGTACGACAATCCCGACAAGCCGATTAAAATCTACATTAATTCCACAGGAACCTCCCGTTACGATGGTGAACCGATTGGCTTTGAAACCGAAGCCTTTGCCATCTGTGACACGATGAATTACATTCAACCCCCGATCCATACCATTTGTATTGGTTCGGCAATGGGGATGGCGGCGATGCTGCTGTCAGCGGGTACAAAAGGCTGTCGGGCAAGTTTACCCAATGCCTCAATTGTGCTGCACCAACCCAAGAGTTATGCAAGGGGTCAAGCCACGGATATCCAAATTCGGGCGAAGGAAGTGCTAGCCAATAAGATCACCATGATGGGGATTTTGGCAAAAAATACGGGTCAATCTGCCGAAAAGATTACCAAGGATATGGAGCGGATGTTGTACATGACGCCTTATGAGGCAAAAGAGTATGGCTTGATTGATCGGGTGTTAGAGAGTGATGAGGTTCCGGCTGCTATCGCCGCCAGTGCGTCTTAATCGCGACTCTTTCAACGACAGTCAGGCAGTTTTGCTGTTCTCCTTCGAGACAACCCTCCTGATTAATGCCTAAACCATTGCCATCCTACCAGACGAACCATGACACGTACTGAGGCAGGTTTAGTCGAATTTGGTTGGGTGAGGGAAGAAACGATAGTTGTCAAACCCCTCCCTACACAGTATTCAAAACGTTTTCTAGAATTCGGAGTAAATTATGCCTATTGGCGTTCCTAAAGTCCCTTATCAACTTCCTGGTTCTCCTTACAGCGATTGGATTGACATCTACAATCGTCTCTACCGGGAACGGATTATTTTTCTGGGTAAAGAAGTCGATGATGAGATTACTAACCAGATCATCGCGGTGATGCTTTACCTGGATTCTGAAGACAACAACAAAGATATCTATCTGTACATCAATTCTCCAGGTGGTTCAGTTACCGCAGGTATGGCGATTTATGACACCATGCAGCATATTAAGTCGGATGTGGTGACCATCTGTGTCGGTTTAGCCGCCTCGATGGGTTCCTTCCTGCTGGCGGCTGGGAAGCAGGGGAAACGGTTGGCGTTACCCCACTCGCGGATTATGATTCACCAACCCTCTGGCGGTGTGCGGGGACAAGCGACAGATATTGAGATTGAAGCCAGGGAGATTTTGCGAATCCGGCGTCAACTCAACCAAATCTACGCGGATAAGACGGGTCAAACGGTTGAGAAGATTGAAAAAGATATCGATCGCGACTTTTTCATGTCCGCGCAAGAGGCGAAGGAATACGGACTGATTGACCGGGTGATTGAAGACAGAGCAGGCTAAGATAGACAGAATCGGTGGGGCAGTTCTAAAATACTGCCTCTACCTCTATCAGTGCTTGTCCTTGAGATGAATCTGGCGGATTGTTATCGATTGTTAGGTTTAAGCGATGGCGCCTCTCAGTCTGAGATTAAGGCATCGTATCGGCGTTTAGCACGCCAGTGTCATCCGGATGTCAATGTCGGTGACGGGCTGGCTCAAACTAAGTTTATTGAGTTGACACAGGCGTATAAGCTGCTGCTGAATGCGATTAAACCGTCTGGGACAACTCACTCGGCTGAGGATTCCCAGACGGTTACGGTAACCAAGCAACCGCCAGCCAAACCTCCCTCCATTCCTCCCCTATCGGAGATTGAATATCAGCTCAAATGGACATTCTATGAGCGTTTACAGCAATTACTTAAAGAACAACGATTTGCCCGTGCGATCGCGCTGGTTGAGGGATTGGCGCAACGGATTCCCCATGATCCAGAGGTGCGACAGTGGCAAGCGATTACCTATCAATGTTGGGGACGATATTTGGTGAAGGATGGGCAATTGGATAAAGCCCGAATTTATTTGAAGAAAGCGTTAAAAACTGACCCCCATAATCGTTCTCTTTGGGCGGAAGTCGAACTCGATTTTCGCCGCATGGAACAGATGGTTTAAGTTGAGTAGACTGAAACATTTTCGGTTAAGTTTACCGAGGTTCAGGGAGGCAGAGAGGCAGAGAGGCATCATTTTCTTTCAACCTTAAAAAATTAACAGCATATTGTATGCGATCGCTTTTTTTTGGTATACTTTTATCATGGGAAAATGTGCCGACCTATAGACTCGATCATCATCACTTCAAAACTTAACCCTATTGAGAGCGATATGTTACAGGACACGCTGGCGCGATCGCAGGATTTCCCCAATCGTTGATAATCCTATCCATCAAAAGGGAATTAGAGGGAAACCTATCACCTTTAATCCTCCTGTAGGGGCGACCCGCTTGCATCAATCAACAACTCTAGAAACAGGGCGGGCGCGAGTCACATCGAGGTGCAACCGGAAAGATAGTCGTAAAACCTGCCCCTACAGAGGATCGGGTCACCCTTTACTCAATCCCCGGATTGGGGAAGATTTCAAAATTTAAAAGAAATTGACGAATTATTATCCAGAGGATAGATTATATTTTTCTCCTAGCACACCTTAAGATAGACTTGAAACAGCTACCCTAGAGGAGCTTTAAATGTTTCGTTTTTATGCCGTTGCATCAGCGTTAACCCTAGCCAGTGCTATGGGGTTGAGTTCTGAGACACTGGCTCAATCCGTTGATATTCCATTTACAGCTAGTGTTCCCATTGAGGTAACCTTTGACCAGGTTGTCCTGGGTACGGTTGAAACAACGGCTAGCAGTGGTTCAGCTCAACTGCCCAATGTGATAGAATCCGTCAATCCAGCAACGGTAAATTTAAACTCTAACACTCCTGCTACCCTAACGGTTTCACCGCCTCGTCTCATCTCTGGGTCAACACCTGATCCGGATGGGACAACTTATGTCACGTTTGTTAGTGTCGGTACACAACAGGTGACGGCGGATACGGCGGATGTGACGGTGAATCTTCCGGTGGGAATTAGTGATTTAGAAGTCGATATGCGTGTGGAAAGACCTGTGCCCTTTCCGGCGGGAACGTACAATTATGCGGTGACGCTGACGGTTATCCCTTAATTCGCTTATCGATAATTGGTTTTTATGTGCATATACCTTTGAGGAGGTTTCTATGATTAGTCGTTTAGTTGTAACATCCGGACTCGTTGTAGCGGGTGCGGTGGCGTTTAGTCCGAACGTGTTGGCGCAATCCGTCGATGTTCCATTTGAAGGGAATATTGGTGAGCGTTGTAGTTTTGCTACTCCAGTTCCAGGAACGCTAGTGTACGAACCAGGACAACCTTTTATCACCTCTGATGCGCCTGGAGGTATCTCAGGTACGGTTGAAGTTTCCTGTAATACAACAGCAGATCTAGAAATTACTGATGCACGCTTCGTGTCCTTTACTCCCGCTGATCCGAATGCTCCTCCTATTACCTCTTTCCCCAGTCAACAATTGGATGCGATAGCAACAGTAGCAGGTAGCTTTAATCCATCAACAGCTACTTACAGCGGTCCCTCTGAAGGTGGAGGACTTCCAGGTGGCTCGTTAGTCTTAGATCCGACTAACCAAACTGTAGAAGTTGATTTGGCAATAGACTCAGGAGTTCCTTTAGCAGGTATTTACCAATATACGGTCACTTTGACAATTGTGCCGTAGGAGGTTTGTAGTAAGGGCTTTAGCCTTTATCAAATTCCGCCAAAAGACCCCAACACTAGCCAAATCCGGGTTAGTTAAGCAGAATCTCAAACAGGGCGAGTCGTTCATTAATCAGTTGTCCCGTTTACCTTAGCAGGGCGAGTCGAGTTCATTAATCGGTTGTCCCCTTTACGCTAGTGCAGCGACTCGCCCCTACCCCCTACTCCTACCCTTCCCTGATACAGCTATGACTTTAGCGTTTAATTCCGTCTTGCCAACCGTTACTCGCATCAGTCGCTGGGCATTATCTGCGGCTTTACTCTGTGCAGGTACGGCGCAAGCCCAGATGAGTGTTTCACCCTTAGTGATTGAAGCACAAGCCAATCGCGGTCAAGCTCAAGCAATTATTAATGTTACCAATACCAGTAATCAACCCTTTCGGGGACGAGTTTATGCTGAATCTTTTACCTATGGGGATAATGGGTTTCAAATCTTAGACTCTAGCCCCAGCGATTTAACGCCTTATCTGCAATTTTCACCCAGGGAATTAACCGTACCACCGGGAGTGCAGCGACGCATCCGTTTAATTACTCGCTTTCCACCGAGTTTGCCAGACGGGGAATATCGAGCCGTTGTGTTTACCGAAACGCTTCAGGAAACGACGGATAGTGGTGGCAATTCTGTCGCGTTGACGGCACGAATTGGTACAACAATTTATGTGCGTCAGGGAGAGTTGTCGCCAATTTTGGCAGTGGAGAGTGCCAGTTGGAATTCAGAACAAGACCAAATTCAATTACTCGTTGAAAATACCGGAATGGCATCAGCTAGAGCAGCGGTGAGTTGGACGTTAAAGCAGGGGGAAACGGTTATAGAGACGGGGAGTTTGAAACCGACGGGAATTGTGGCTGAGAGTGAGCGTCAGTTTCTATTAAATTATCCTGATGAAGGGCAATTGGCTACGGGTCAATATCAGCTTACGGGTGAGTTGATCTGGGCTGAAGATGATCAGCGACGGACACAGCCGTTTAGTGTTGATTTGATGATTCCGGCTAGCGCCACCAATTAAATCATTTTGACACTCTACTTTCTAGATTAAGGGCGATCGCGTCTATGTTGATCGTTTTTAACGCAGAGGAACGCAGAGGTTGGCGCAGAGGTTCGCAGAGGGTTGTTGATGGTTTGAGTCGGCGAGGCGATGGGCTTTGTTCTTGCTGTTGATTTGGCTTTGTTCGCTATACCAATAAAAGGGGTTTATGTCAAAAAAAGTCTGTGTTTTTTACAGAAATATATGCCTCTAAGTTGTGCGGGTTTTGAGGGGAATTGTGACTGGCGTGAGATAGCTAAAATAGCGGATTAGATATTGTCGGTTTTCCGGGCGCACGTCGGTCATTGGTGTCAACTTAAGCTCAACCCCTCACCCCCAGCCCCTCTCCCAAATTTGGGAGAGGGGAGCAAGAGAATCCGGTTCCCCTTCTCCCCAGGTCCGGAGTTGGGGTTAGGGGATGAGGGGGAAAATGTCAAGGAGTAGATAGACACAGCTTAAAACCTTGCCACCATTGGTTTTCTACCTTAAGTTGACACGGATGCACGTCGGTGCGCCCCTACGTGTGGATTCTGTTTTGTGGCAAATCGCGATAATTGTTGGTTTGGTTGTGGGAATGGCGGCTAAGGCTTGTTCTCAAAGCCATTCCGGTTTTCATGAGACTAGGATTAGTCAAACGGAGATGGAGGATTCGGAATCTTCAGTTATCGACAATTCCGATAACTTTACGGTGTTTCCGGTGGGGGTGAATGTTGGGGGGCGTCCAGTAATTTTTAGTGTCTTGGTGCGGGGACAAGAAGATGGTAGCCAAGCGGTTGCGTTTGAGAATTGGCTGATTCCTTATGATGCGGTGGTTCAGGCGTTGAAGCTGGAGGTGACGCCGTTAGCGGATGGGCAATTAGATGTGCGATCGCCTGGATTGATTACTCGACTCAACCCCCAGGAATTACAGAATGACCCGGAGTTGGGGTTGGTGTTGTCGATTGAAGAGGTGGAAAGGTTACTTGGGGTTCCCGCAGAATTTGATATTAATGAATACGCGATTATTCTTAATCCCCCTTGGTTGGGACAGAAAACTGGGGGGATTGCGGCGACAGAACCCCCAGTGCAACTGGAGGGTTTACCCCGGATTACCCCGACGGATTTTACTCTAACGGCGATTGAGGAACGGATTACGGCGACAGGATCAGAGTCAACATCGGGTTTGGGTGAGTCTTCGTCTCTGAGTTATCGGGGGGAATTGGCGGCGGTGGGGACGTTGTTATCAGGAAGTTGGTATGTTCGGGTGAATCAACCGGATTTCTTAGACTCACCGACGTGGAGTCTGACGGAAGCCCAGTATTTGCGACAAACCGATGGGGCGGATTATGGGGTGGGTTCTCAGCCGACGTTTTGGCGGAGTCAGGGGAGGGGGGAGTATTGGGGAGTCACTACGATTCAGAGACAAGGATTTACACCTCCCGTGACGTTTGGTGGGGGAGGATTTAGTCCAGGACAACGGTTGCAAGCGTCGCAGGTGGGACAGACGATTGTGGGTGAAGCGGAACCGGGGACGTTGGTACGGCTAACGCAAGGATTTAGCGATCGCGTTTTGGCTGAAGTTCTGGTGGATTCGTCGGGTGTTTATCGGTTTGAAGATGTACCGATTGGGGGTCAAAGGTTGGGGAATTATCGCATTTTATTGTACCCTCAAGGACGCCTTTCGGCTCAACCGGAGGTGCGGGAGGCGACGTTTTCGACGGTTCCGGGACAAATTCCGGAGGGGGCTGCGGCGACGATTGTTTCGGTAGGTTGGACTCATCAACCCTCTGGATTGAACAATCAAAACTTTATTGGAGAATGGCAGAATTTTCAGGGGGGAATTGCCCAACGGTGGGGGATATCGGAAGATTTGACAGTGGGTGTGGGTGGAATTTATGAGGAAAGCGTGAGGGGATTAGCGGATGTGTTTTTTCGCCCCAACGGGATACCCTTGGAAGTGGCGGCGTCGGTGTTGAGTCCAGATCAAGAAGGGGATTGGGATAGTAATGCGAATCTGCGTTATGAACCAACCTCTACGATTAGTTTACAGTTTAACAGCGATCGCTTTGCCCAACGGCTTAATCTGAATTGGCGTATCTTTCCGCGTTTAACGGTATTGGGAACCTATAATAGTCGCGAGGGTACGGCGGTGGGGATGCAAACAGGATTCAGTCGTCGTGGTTTTTTTACCTTTGCCCGGGCGACAATTGATGACCAAAATCGCTGGCGCTGGAATGCGACGCAACGGTTAGGATTTTTACAACTGAATCATCAGGGGAATGAGTTGGGGTTTCGGTCAGATTTGAATTATAATCTATCGCGCCGTTTTCTCGGTGATGGCTATTCTGTACTGCTGAGTTATGAAACCCGTAACCTTCAGCGTCGAGATAATTTAGCGACGGTTGGCTGGCGCTATCAATCCAAAGCGCGATCGCCCGATGGGAGTTATTTGTGGGACACTCAGTTGGGTTATGGGGTTGGTTCTCAGGGTTCGGGCTGGATTGCCCAGGTACAAACGACGATTATACCGGGTTTGCTGCTGCGGGGGCGTTATGATGGGGTATCGCTAACCTCAAATGAGGCAAATTATAGCCTAGAACTGGTTGCCAGTTTAAATGTACAGGAAGGGGTAACTCCAGGCGATCGCCAATCAGATCGGTTTCGCGATCGCGGCGGGATATTAATTCAGCCGTTTTTTGATCGTAACAATAATAGTAAGTTAGATAGCGGTGAAAACATCTACACCGAAAACCCAGAGTTATTATTAATTCTGAATAACCAACCGATTCAATCCTTTCGTCCCCAAGTCCAAGCCAATGGAATTCGGCTACGCTTACCACCGGAAACCTATCGTCTCGACTTTGATCCGTCTGGATTTCCCCTAGATTGGCAAACCGTCAATGATGCTTATGCGGTTGAAGTGGTGGCGGGAAGTTATACGGTAGTCCAAGTTCCCTTAGTGTTATCCTATACTCTCTCTGGAGTGGTGACTGACGCCCAAGGGAATGTAGTTGCTGGGGCGAGGGTAGAAGCGATTAGCGCCGATGGCGAACAACGACGATTTTCCGTCACCAATGGGGCGGGTGTTTATTATCTGGAACAGTTACCCCAGGGGACATTTACCTTGAAAATCAATCAGGAACCCGCCCAACCGGGGACAATCACCCTGGATGAAGATGCAGAACCCTTTCAGGAGTTGAATCTGCGATCGCCCTAACTCAATCCAGGACGAGAAAAGAGGGAACCCAAGATTTTACAAATCCATGAGACATACTCTATAATATAAAACCTCATCAAACGTTCAGTTCTGAAGCTATAGCATAGTTTTGTAATTTCAACTCATTTTAGCTAAATTTTTTTCTAGCACGCTGACACTTGACATTTATTTCTTTATACTAGAGAAAAATGCGACAAAATCAGGCATAAATGTAGTAACCCTGCAACCTCACTAAAGCGAAACCAAGGATAGCTTGGGTTGATAGGTTATCAATAACAACCTCTTCTTAGTCGATTCACTACCCCCGATAGGGTGATTTTTGATCGATATAACCCATTAAACCAGTCCAGTGCATTTCTACCTCAAAATCAGGGAAAACTCATGTCTACACCGATTCAGTTCAGCCGTTGGTTAGGGATAGTATTGTTCATCCCATTGGTATGTCTGAAGCAGGAACCGCTACAAGCCGAGTCGATAACGGTGGCTGATGATGGAACGAATACCATTATTAATGCAGACGGGAACCAGTTTAATATTACAGGCGGAACGCTTTCCGGAGATGGCGCGAATTTGTTCCATAGTTTCCAGCAGTTTGGACTCGATGCGAATCAAGTTGCTAACTTTTTATCGAATCCACAGATTCACAATATTTTGGGTAGAGTATCTGGGAACGAAGCGTCAATTATTAATGGGTTAATTCAGGTTAGTGGGGGTAACTCGAATCTATTTCTGATGAACCCATCGGGGTTTATTTTTGGGTCAGATGCCCGTCTGAATGTGCCAGGAAGTTTTATGGCAACGACGGCAAATGGAATTGGGTTTGAGAATGGTTGGTTTAATTTCAGTGGCGAGACGGACTATCAATCGTTGGTCGGTTCTCCCAATCGGTTTGCGTTTACGATGGATCAGCCCGGAAGCATTATTAATGCGGGTGAATTGGCAGTAAGTGAGGGAGAACATTTAACCCTGCTGGCGGGTCAAGTTATTAATACGGGAACCCTTTCCGCCCCTGGGGGTACTATTACAATGACGGCGGTTCCTGGAGAAAACTTAGTCCGGATTTCTCAAGCGGGGATGTTACTGTCTTTAGAAATTGAAGCAGCAACGGCGGAAGATTCCCTGCCAACAGTAGAGGGAATTTCACCATTACAATTAGCTGAGTTACTCACCGGACAAGATGAAGAGAGTACAGGCGTTATTGTTGACTCCGCAAATACGGTGCGACTCATCGGTTCAGATGTGGTAATTCCCACTATATCAGGAACAACAATTTTATCTGGTGTGGTTGATACCGCTAGTGAACAAGTGGGGGGTAATGTCTATCTAGTGGGCGAACAAGTGGGAGTCATCAATGCCACAATTAATGCGTCCGGTGGTGATGGCGGTGGCACGGTTTTGATTGGTGGCGGGTTTCAAGGACAAGGTACGATACCGAATGCTTTACGGACATTTGTAAGTTCAGATTCCGTTATTTATGCTGATGGAATCGAAACTGGAAATGCTGGTCAAGTTGTGGCGTGGGCACATGAGATTAACCATTTTTATGGCAGTGTGAGTGCGAAAGGGGGCAGCATTTCCGGTGATGGTGGCTTGGTGGAGATATCGGCGAAGGATAGGTTGATTTTTCGAGGGGTTGTTGATGTTGGGGCAACATCCGGAAATTTAGGCACTATCTTATTTGATCCGAAGAATATCACGATTAGTGCTGGCGGAATGGATGATTTGAATCTAAATAATGAATTTGGCGAGAATTCAGCCAACTCTGTTACCTTTGATGCGGCTCAACTTAATGCCCTAACGGGGAATGTTATTTTACAAGCGAATAATGATATTACGATTAATCAGAGTATTGATTTCAATGCCAATACCACGTTAACGCTGCAAGCGGGAAGAAGCATCACGATTAATAATGTGGCAATTAACTTAACTGGGGGCAACTTTAGCGCCACAATTAATGATGAAAATGCAGTAGCCACCCAGCGAGACTTCGGAGTTGCCCAATTTGTGATGAATTCAGGGTCGCAAATTTTCACCAATGGGGGTAATATTTCCATAAAACCGGGAAGCTTTGGCGGTGATGCGATCGGAACGGTACAGCTTAATGGTGGAACTCTCAATTCTGGAGATGGTGCGATTGAGATTACTGGCAGAGGAAGTCTTGACGGTGCAGCGAAAACGGGGATTTTTCTGAGTAATGGTGCGGTTGTGGAATCAACGGGGACAGGTACTATTAACCTGAATGGTACAGGGGGTTCAGGTACAAGTGCGACTCGCGGTATCGAGATTCAAAATCCTGGAACAAGGGTAAGTTCTGAAAATGGCGATATTTTAATTAACGGCATTGGTGGAGACTTAACCGGAAACGATAACTTTGGTATTTTTATGTTGGGTGGGGTGGTTGAATCCACAGGAATCGGCAATATTACTCTAGATGGTACAGCGGGAACGGGAACAGATGGGAATCGAGGTATTCAGATTCAAAATTCAGGAACCGTAAGTTCAAACAATGGTGATATTCTCCTAAGTGGTGAAGCCGGAAATGCCACGGGAAACAATAACTTTGGTATTTTTATGCTGAGTGGCGGTGTGGTTGAATCCACAGGTTCAGGGAATATTACCCTAGAGGGTACAGGGGGAACAGAGGCTTCCAGTCGCGGAATTCAGATTCAGGATTCGGGGACAACGGTAAGTTCTAATACAGGGGATATTCTTCTTAGCAGTATAGGTCAAGATACAACCGCCTCAGATAATATCGGTATTTCTCTGCTGGGAAGTGGTACGGTTGAAACTCAAGGGATAGGAAATATTACACTAACCAGTGAAGGTAGTATTGATGCTAGTAGTGGCATCCTGAATAGTAGTTCACCGACGAATGGTGGAACGATTGCGCTAACTAGCCAAAATGGGGCGATTACGACGGGTGATATTAATACCTCTGGCGATACGAATGGCGGGAATCTTGTCATCGAAGCCAACCGGGAAATTACCACTGGGAAAATTAACACCACTGGTGGTTCTGGAGGAGGGGGTAATGTTAGCCTTAATGCCCCTAATGATATTCAAGTTAGCTGGATTAATACAGAAGGGGGTACGACAGGCGGCGCAGTTGATATTAACACTGACAGCTTGTTCCGTGCCACCGATATCTTTACCGCCGCCAATGGCATACCTGCGAGTATCTCCACCATTGGGGGGAATGAAGGGGGCAATATTACAATTAGCCATGGCGGAGAAAATGAAACACCCTTTGAAATCGGTGATGCAACGACGAATGGCATAGCTGCTGCCCTTACCACGGGTAGTACGACAATTTCTCCGGTGGAATCATTCCCCTCAACTCAAACGACAGGAAATATTCAGATTATTAGTGCAGGTTCTCCACAGACGCCTGTACCTCCACAGATGCCTGTTTCCCAAAACCCAATTCTTGCCCCGAATGACATTTACAATCTTTATGAGGGGATTGATTCAGACAATCTTAGAGAGTCTCTGCCCTTTATAGATACCACAGAAAATGTGACTCAAGCGCTGCCGATTATAGACGCATTAACCGCACTTTTGACCCTACAGGATGCATCAGGGGCGACGAATCGCTATATTGAATCCTTAGAACAAGCCCGACTGAAAGAATTTGCGGATTACTTTGGGCAAGATTTCTCTCAGTATTCAATTTCCTTAGCCAGTATTGAACAGACGTTGGCAGAAATTGAACGTCAAACCGGGAATCGTTCTGCCGTGGTTTATGCAGTAACCCAACCGGATGGCGTGAAATTAGTCCTCTTTACTGCCGCCGCCGAACCTGTCACTAAAGTTATCCCGGTTAATCGCGACCAACTTCTAGGAGTTACGAATGAACTGCGAGTCCAACTGACGGATGCATTTCGCCGTCGGGGGAATGGTTATTTGAAACCCGCGCAACAACTTTATCAGTGGTTAATTGCACCAATTGCATCGGAACTGGAAGCGGCTGAAATTGATACGTTACTCTTTTCCATGGATGCGGGATTGCGGACAATACCCATGCCAGTCTTGCATGATGGTGAACAGTTTTTGATTGAAAACTACAGCCTCAGCATGATTCCCACATTCAGCCTGATGAATAGTAATTATCAGCCGATGACAAATCCGCAAATCTTAGCGATGGGGGCATCAGAATTTACGGAACTTAATCCGTTACCAGCGGTTCCCGTTGAGTTATCAACGATTGCCCAAGAAGTGGGTGGTCAAGTTTTTCTCAATCAGGAGTTTACGTTAGAAAATTTAATTCAAGAACGCCAGCGTTATCCTTACGAAATTATTCACCTAGGAACTCATGCTGATTTCAATACTGGCGGACCGAGTAATTCCTATGTGCAGTTATGGAATGACAAGCTAACTTTAGCCCAAATGCAACAGATGAATTGGGATGATCCGCCTGTAGAATTATTAGTATTATCGGCTTGTCGCACGGCGGTGGGAGACAATCAGGCGGAGTTAGGCTTTGCTGGATTAGCTGTGGCGTCGGGCGTGAAGACGGCTTTAGGTAGTATTTGGCAGGTGAGTGACCAAGGCACATTGGCTTTAATGACTGAGTTGTATAACCAATTAGGTCAGACTCAAATTAAGGCAGAGGCGCTAAGAGAAGCCCAGTTATCGATGTTGCGGGGAAGTGTCGTGATTGAAGGGGGACAATTGCGCGGAAGTGGAACGCGAGGAGGGGTATCGTTACCGCCACAATTAGCTGAGTTGGGACAGGTTGATTTATCCCATCCTTTTTATTGGTCGGGATTTATAATGATTGGTAGTCCGTGGTAATTTGTCATTCGTCATTCGTCATTTGTCATTTGTCATTCGTCATTCGTCATTCGTCATTTGTCATACTCGCTTCGCGAGAAGCAAGCTACGTCATTTGTCATATCAGGTCAGCTTAAACAGGCATTATTCCTTTGACGTTGCTAAAACAAGGCTTTAATTCTCTGCCACAATTTCACTAGCTTTTGATGCCATTTTTGCCAACGCCTACGATTAGTCGCCAGGTTTTGTAGCATCCACAGTTCATCATCATTGGGGTTTAAGTTTAACGCCTGATTGTAAGCGGTAATAGCTTCCTGATATCGGTATAATTCCTGAAGCGCATTTCCACGTTCTGTCCAGTAGTGATAATCTTGTTTACGTTCTAAGGCTTGATCATAACTGTCAATCGCGTCTTCATAGCGCCCTAACCTAAATAAGGTTTTGCCGCGCAAATACCAAGTGTAATAATTTTGGGGGTGAATCTGTAATGAGTGATCATAACACTCAATCATCGATTCGTAGCGGTTTAAGTTTAAAAGTACAACAGCTTTAGTGTTCCAAGCTAATTCATAATCAGGATTAATCGCCAAAGCGCGATCGCAACTCTCAACCGCCTCTTCGTAACGTTCGAGGTGATTTAAAACCATCGCCCGATTATGCCAAGCTTTATCAGAGTTGGGATTCACCTTGATCGCTTGATCAAAGGATGCCAGCGCTTCTTGATAACGATGTAACTGATACAACAGGAAACCGTGATTACAGCAGGTTCTATCATCATCCGGTTGAATTGCCAAGGCGTGATCATAAGATGCGATCGCCTCCTGTAGGCGATTTAATTTCCGTAATGTGTTCCCCCGATCAATCCAGGCTTTCCCATAGTTAGGATTAAGCGCTAAGGCGTGATTGTATGAGTCAATCGCTTCCTCGTACTGCTTTAACTTCCGCAGCGCTACGCCCCGGTTGTACCATACTTTAACATCATCTGAATTTAAGTTTAATGCTTTATCGTAGGAGGCGATCGCTTGGTCATAACGGTTTAAATTCTTGAGCGTAATTCCCCGGTAGTTCCAGATTTTGGAATTATCTGAATTAAATTTTAACGCTTTATCAAAACTGGCTAATGCTTCTTCATCACGGTCTAAATGCTGCAACGCCACCCCCTGATGATACCAAGCAGAGGTGCAATCGGTTTTAATGGTTATCGCTTCATCATAATAATTTATAGCACTTTCATAGTCTCCTTCTTCGGCTAGACTATCTGCTTTTTCAACTTTTGAATCAGCTTTATTTTTAGCGGTTTTCTGATTGGATGGTAACGGGCTTTGAATCGTTAAAGTTGGGCTAGAATATTCTTGAGAGTGAGGGAGGGAATCCCACTCGTAATTTCGTTCATTGATTAACATGGGCAGACGGATAAAGCACGACAATAATTATACTTTTTATTTTAGCTATCAAGCGCTTAGACTGTACTCTTCCTAAATAGATAAATTTTGGGCGGGATAGTTTGGATTTAGAGTCCGCCGTTGATGGAGAGGAATGGGGATTCTTGGAGTTAATATTTTTCTTTGTTCAGAGAAATTAAAGCTCAGGAACGATAGAGGCTTTGCCTGCAATGTCTCTCCGACACCACTGCATCTTGCTCAATCTCAACTCTAAAATCCGCCTGTAGGGATTCTGTAAATCCCCCGAAAACGTTATCGTAGTGAAAGTAAGGTTAGAAAAAAGATATGGCGGTTCAGTTACGGCGACCTATTTTAGTGGGCGGTATTGCTTTATCCTTTGGATTATGGCTGCTAGAGACGGTGCATCAGTCAGTGGCGGAGTGGGGAGAAGTTGGACTCCTCGGCGCGATCGCACTCGGTAGTGGGGTATGGTTGTTTCAGAAGCGAGGGTCAAGTTCGGCGGAGTTATCTGTGATATCCTCGCCTCTAGATCGAGCTACGGTAGAGGAGGCGATCGCTCAAGCTGAAGTCGCTATCTCCAGCCTAGAAACAGAAGTCGAGAAGTCTGACAGTAGCACATCATTACGACAGCAGGTTAACCAATTAACCAGCCAATTGGATCGACAAGAATTGCAACTGCTTGTCACTGGCGGTAAAGGCGTCGGAAAATCCTGTTTAGTACACGTCTTAAACTCGAACAGGTTATCCGAACAATTCCCCACGGTTAGCGTAAACGAAACTACCGCCTTATTCCCAGGCGATCGCACTCAGGAGATGATCCCGAACTCGGATTTAATCCTGTTCGTGATTACCAGTGATTTAACCGATTCCGAGTTTCAGCTTTTGCAGCATCTGAAAGCGCAGAATCAGCGACTTCTGCTTATCTTTAATAAACAAGACCAGTATTTACCCCCAGAACGAGTGCTAGTATTGCAACAACTGCGACACCGACTCGCCCAACTTTTCCCCCCAGAGGATATCATTGCGATCGCGGCTTCCCCCACTCCTGTAAAAGTGCGCCAGCATCAATCTGATGGATCAGTCAAAGAATGGTTAGAGGCGCAAACACCTGATGTCACTGCTTTGACGCAACGATTGCAGCCCATCTTAACTGAAGACGCCCAACAGTTAATCTGGGGAACCACTCTCCGATCCGCGATTAGCCTCAAAGCTGAAGCCAAAACCGCCTTAAATCAAGCCAGACGCGATCGCGCTTTACCCCTGATTGAACAGTATCAATGGATTACCGCCGCCACTGCGTTTGCGAATCCGGTTCCCGCTTTAGATTTACTCGCCACGGCTGCAATTAGTAGCCAATTAGTGATTGAATTAGCAGGCATTTACCAACAAAAATTTTCCCTATCCCAAGCCCAATCTGCAGCCAAAACCTTGGGTAGCTTAATGGTTAAACTCGGTCTGGTTGAACTCTCCACCCAAACCATTGGCGGTATTCTCAAAAGCAATGCGTTTACCTATATCGCTGGCGGTGCGGTTCAAGGCGTTAGTGCGGCTTATCTTACTCGATTAGCGGGGTTGAGTTTAATCGAATATTTCCAAGACCAAGAGATTAGCGAACCGACAGCAGCCGATCAGCCCTTAAATCTTGATCGCTTGAAAGAGAAATTGCAAACGGTTTTCCAACAAAATCAACGGACGGCATTTTTACAGGGATTTGTTCAGCAAGCGGTAAAACGTTTGCGCTTAAATTCCGCTCAACCTGAACCTAGCCGCTTGTCGTAAAAAGGCAGACGACAGAAATGGGCGTAGGGGCAAGTTTTACCGATAATGTTAACGTAGAGACGTTGCATGCAACGTCTCTACACGATTAATTTTCTGCTTCAGTTGTAGAAACGGAAGAAATAGACTCCTCCGCGTGACCCACATCAAACATAATCGCGAATTGTAAGTCAGGCATCATTCGCTTCAGAATACGCAAATGACCTTCAGCATCGCCACGACGACGGAAGCGACCCACAATGACATGTTGCAAATTCGACTGCAAGCGGACAATTTTCCACGGACTCAACTTGTCTTGATAATTCATTTCTGTAAAACCCCTTGTGTCAACGACCCATGACTAATGGCTATACATGATAGTCAGGGCTGAGATTATGGATAGAGAACCCTGTGAGAGTATGTTTCAGTCTTATATAGTGATACAGCTTTCATCAGCGCTATCGGGATAGAGTGCCTGGTACCGCTACCTTAGGGGCTGCTGAATAAGTCTTGTGGTGAGGGGGAGCTCTTGAAGCTGGGGAAGCCAATGTAGAGACGTGCCATGGCACGTCTGGGATCTGGGGGATCTTGCTTAAGGCTGTACCTCATCAACCTGAAATCTGCTGTAACTGAATTTTCCTGAATTTTACTCAAGTTTTAATGGTATCGTTTTCCTTTTAATCCTCAATTCTTATAAATTAAATTTTGATTTTGCCGATTAAACTAAAACTATCAAAACCTAACATAATTCTAATTCAACCTAGCTTTATATGACCTATGCTTTTTCAGTTAGGATTACTCAATCTAAACCCAAGAATTATGCCTCTCACCGAACAGCTCAGTTTTTTGCCCAACTTTTAAATCATCCAGACTATCGCCAGATGATCGATAAAATTGCCCGAAAAAATACCAGAGGAACGGCGATTGACTGGGAAGATGCCGCCCAAACTGCCCATATTAAATTATTTCAAGCTGTAATGGCTGGCAAGTTCCGTACCGGAGAAATCAATCAATTTTACCGCTGGTCAAGAAAAGTAGCTCGCTTGGCAATTATTGATCTGATGCGTCACGAAAAGCAAAGACACTGTACAAGTTTAGACCAAAGGATTCCCGGCACAAATTTATCGTTATTGGAAACCATCCAGGATGAATTTGACGTGTTAGATGCTGTGGAGCGTACTGATTTAATCAACCGAGCCATCGCCGCTATTTCAGCACTCGATCAACGTTATCCTAATCGAGGGTATCAGAAACTATGGCAGGGTAAAGTACAAGGTAAAACCCAAGTCGAACTAATTGCTGATTTGGGATTAAAAAGTCAAGGTGCTGTCTCAAAACGTTGGCGGGAGTTATTAGAACGCCTTGCTGAGGAGTTGGGATTATTACAAACGGCAACTATCCAACTCGAACTGAAAGCGACAAGCGGTCAAAACGTTCGGCGATCGCGCTCAACTCAAGCTTGGTAAAACTTTTAAAGGGGTGCATTGTCACAATTACTTATAGGGAAATAAAACCTCTCGAAATGTGAGCGAAACTCGGCGACTTCTAATTAACTTTTTTCCCTGATACTGATCCGTTTTGCGAGCAGGAATGCCATGTTGCCACTGATAGCGAGCAACCCCTTGCAAAATCACTAAACTTCCAGGTAATAAAAGAACAGGAATCTGGGTTTTCGTTGGTGCGTGGGTCAAGTTCATCACACAACGACCCCCTAAACTTAGGGAGATAATCGTATTGCCAAAACAGGGAACACAGTCAACATGATTGGTAATGCCTTGACCGGGTAAGTATTCATTAACAATCAGTTGATCGGGGGAAATTGGGGTTACGCGATCGCGAACCAGTCGTTGTCCCAGTTGGTTTGCCCAATTTGGCAATTCTCCTAAGTAGCTGGCGGAGGCTAATGTCCGTTTTTTATACTCATAGCGATACCCATAATGTTGCACTCGGCGTTTTAATTGGGTTGACCATTCCTGTTGGTCGATAATCTCCAGTAATTGATTTTGCTCCTGAGTATTGATATAATCGGGGATATAGTTTAGTCCAGGTATATCTGGCACAATAAAGTCTAATTTAGGGTCTACATCGAAATTTAGCGACTTTGATGATGGTATCATTTTTGGCAAACTTTAATCTATAATTAAATAATTAACTTATGGAATTTTAACATAGCAAAAATATAAAATGAATCTCAATATATTTATTGGTGGGTTACGGCGGATACGGGATTAAAAGGTTATTGGCTTAAGGAAATACCCGCCTAACCCACCCTACAGATTATTAATTTATTTTTTCTCAACGATAGGGATATACCCGCCACAGTTTTGTCAGCAATCGACAATCAACAATTAACAATTTACCGCTATGCTAGAACATTGGTGTTATCAGTTGCGCCCATAAGATGACTTTAATTCTCACCAATGATGATGGAATAGATGCTCCAGGAATTCAAGCACTCCAGCAAGCGGTTAAGGGTAAGAGCGTTATCGTTGCGCCTCAAACCCATTTATCCGGTTGTAGTCATCAAGTTACCACCCATAAGCCGATCCAGGTTCAACAGCGCTCAGAATTTGCCTACGCGGTAGCCGGAACGCCTGTCGATTGTACCCGTCTCGCCCTGAATCAACTGGTGCAAAACCCGCAATGGGTACTCTCTGGGATTAATGCAGGCGGTAATCTAGGGGTTGATATCCATATTTCCGGGACAGTAGCGGCGGTGCGGGAAGCGGCAATTCTGGGAATTCCAGGGATTGCGATTTCCCACTGGATTAAACGCCCTTTGGTAATTGATTGGCAAGTGGCTAGTCGTTGGACTACACGAGTGTTAGGGGAATTATTTCAACGTCCCACTCCTCCCGGTATGTTTTGGAATGTTAATTTACCGCACCTAGAACCCGGTTCTCCAGAACCCGATATCGTATTCTGTAAACCGAGTATTCAGCCCTTACCCGTTAACTATGTGGTAGAGGGAGACCATTATTACTATAAAGGAGAATATGCCAAACGCGATCGCGCCCCAGGTACAGATGTTGATATTTGTTTTAGCGGTAGTATCGCCGTGACTCTTCTGTCACTTTGAATTCCCAATTTTCACGGGAAATCTAGCAACCTGCATCGGGGCGGGTTTAGTTATATCTGGGTGTAACCGAAACGATAGTAGTGAAACCCGCCCCTACACTGTCAATAAGGGTGCGGCTTTTAACAGGGTTTGGGTATACGGATGCTGGGGATTCGTAAACAAGTCTTCCGTGTCTGCCATTTCCACAATCTGACCCCGATTCATCACCGCGATCGCGTCACAGAAAAACCGGGCTACCCAGAGATCATGGGTAATAAATAAATAGGTTAACTCAAACTCCTGTTTTAGCGATCGCATTAATTCCAGTACCTGCGTCTGCACACTCGCATCTAACATACTCACGGGTTCATCACAGATAATCAAACGGGGACGAGTAATCAACGCCCGTGCGATCGCGACTCGTTGCTGCTGTCCTCCAGATAAGTCTCTGGGATAGCGGTGGTAGTAGTCGTCTGGAGGCGTTAATCCCACCCGTTCCAGCATTTCCATCACCTGATGTTTCGCTTCTGTTGCTGTCGCTAGGTGGTGGATAAATAGAGGATCAGCAATACTATCACCCACTGTCATTAAGGGATTTAAACAAGCCAACGGATCTTGAAAAATCATTTGAATATGTCGCCGCATATCCCGTAGGGATTTCCGGTTCAGTTGGGTTAAATTAATACCTTGGAATTCGACAATCCCAGAGGTCGGTGAAATCAGTTGCAAAATTGTGCGCGATAGTGTACTTTTTCCACATCCTGATTCTCCCACCAATCCCAAAACTTGACCCGGATACAGATCAAAGCTAACCTCATCCACGGCTTTGATCAGTTGAGGTTCGCGGGACAAGAATTGGGCAATAAAATTTTGTTCTAAGGTGAAATACTGCTTTAACTGTTGCACTCGGAGAATAGGTGTTGGGAGATTGTTCTCCCCCTGTTTCTCCATCAGGGCGGGTTTAGTTAGGTTATCGGTTTTTTGGCTATCGTTATCGGTAAAACCCGCCCCTACAACCCCGTCTCTGTGCGTTCCCTGTTCCCCATCATTCACCGTTTGCATAAGCAGCGCCGCTTGCAGGAGCGATCGCGTATACTCATGCTGAGGGTGGTGCAAAATGTCCCCAACTGCCCCCATTTCTACCAGTTTGCCCCCATACATCACCGCCACGCGATCGCAGTATTCCCCTACCATGGCTAAGTCATGGGAAATTAACAACAGCGCCATCTCCCGTTCTTGGCAAAGTCGCGTCAGTTCCTGTAATATCTGGGCGGAGACGGTGACATCTAGACTCGTGGTTGGCTCATCCGCGACAATCATCTTAGGATTGAGTAAGAGGGCGAGTGCGATCGCGACTCGTTGCCGCATTCCGCCACTAAATTCATGGGGATACTGAGACCAACGGTTAGCCGGAATCTTCACCGCTTCTAGGGTTTCAATTGCCTTTTGCTTACACTCAGAACGCGATAACTGAGGTTGATGCGCTTGTAAGGTTTCCAGACAATGATCCCCAATCGTCATCAACGGATCAAGGCGTGTCATCGGATCTTGAAATACCAGCGCCACCACTTCCCCGCGAAACTGGCGCAGTTGAGTTGGCTTCAACTCAAAAACAGACTGCCCTTTAAACTTAATTTGTCCTTCAATTTTTGTTGCTGTTGGTAATAACCGCATCACGGCGCGTCCCAGAGTAGATTTGCCACACCCCGACTCTCCCACCAATCCCAATCGTTCTCCGGGATTCAGGGTAAATGAGACATCATCCACTGCCCAATAATCAGGATTACTCGGATAAGCGATGTGTAAATTTTCGATACAAAATAAAGTCATAAGGGACTTACCGATTTTCTGTGTTAATGCCAATTATTCATCATAGAGATTATCGCGGTTTTATTCACAAGATTGTTGTGTCCCATCGGGCAGAATGGCGTTACAGAGGTTCGCTTGGTTAAGATTAGCCCCCTCTAGATTAGCCCCCCTGAGATTCGCCTCTTGTAGATTTGCCTTCTGCAAATTCGCCCCCGCTAAATTAGCATTACTCAAATCGGCTTGAAATAAGGTTGCTTCTTCAAAGTTCGTGTTTTGAAGGTCAGAATTGTACAGACTCGCACCACTCAGATTTACATTGCGGAAATTTGCCCCGTTTAAATTAGCATTAAATAAATTAGCACCCCGTAGTTCACGTTCCTCAGCCCCTTGATTCACAATTTCCCAAACCAAACGCCATTTGGGGTCAAGGGTAGTCTCTTCATTAATTTTGGCAGTTCTCAGGTTAGCATTTTCGAGATTAGCTCCAGCTAAATTAACATTTCCAAGTTCGGCATTTCTTAAGTTGGCATTGGTTAAATCGGCATTACTCAGGTCAGCATAGCGCAATTCGGTATTAGTCAACTGAGTACCTTGCAGATTAGCGCCTCGTAAGTTGACAATAAATAAATATGCTTCAGCTAAATTGGCATTTTCTAAATTTGCGTTTTCCAAATTCAACCCTTCTAAATTCGCACCTGACAAATCCGCCCCCGCTAACGCTTGTCCGGCAATTCCTTGATTAACTAACTCCCAAACGAATAACCATTTGTCATTCAGAACCGTTTGACTATTAAATTGGGTTCCCCTTAAATCGGTGCGAAATAACTTGGCATTTTCTAAGTTAGCGCCTTTAAGGTTTACCCCTCTTAATGAGGTTCCTTCTAAATTAGCGTCACCGAGATTAGCTCCTTCTAGAGATGCATTGGCTAATTTAGCCTGTCTTAAATCGGTTTCCTGTAAATTACTACGAGTTAGATTAGCATTCTGTAATGAAGCGTTCATCAGGTTCGCTTTCCGCAAATCTGCAAATTGTAGATTAGCATTCTGGAGATTAGCGTCTTCTAAATCCGCCTCTTGTAGATTAACTTTAAGAAGTTTAGACCGAAATAAATTAGCGTTAGCGAGTCTAGCATTCCGGAGATCTGCATCCTCTAAATTTGCCCCAGAAAGTCGGGCTTCCCGTAAGTCAGCTTCTCTTAAATCGGCTTCAACTAAGTTAGCGCCTTCAATATTGAACCCCCTGAGATTCCGCTTCCTCAAACGCACTCCCCGCAGATTACAAGTCGGACATTCTCCTTCATCTAAGAGCTTTTCCACATCTTGATCCTTGGCGGCTTGCACGGAATTGCTGAGACATAGCAGGATAACTAGAGCGATAGTTGTAAAGCGGGTGGCTAACGGGAGGGTTTTAATCATGGATAAACGCATAGAATAGTTAGTATAGATAAGTATTTACTATAGCAATCTTAAATTGTATTGTACAAATCCTTCCACCTGATCAGGGGCTACGAGTTATACGGGTTAGTGCGATCGCGCCTTTAATCATCAGACTTTATTAATCCATTGTAGGGGCGGGTTTAGGGACTCAATTGGGCTGGTTACCGATAACTGAACAACAAAACCCGCCCTTTATTCAATGGCGATTTGGCTCCAATAATTAGGTCGATAGCCATAAACATGCCTATATTAAGTTCTGTAAATAGCCCTCAACCCCTTACATAAACGTAGCTGGCTTCTCGCGATAGCGAGTATGACGTAGCTTGCAATTCCCACCTGAATATCGGTGGGTTAGGTTGGATAGTTGATTAAATAATTATCGCCTAAATTCAATTCCGCCTAACCCACCCTACATTTATACAATTTTCAACATACCTTGATTAGGGCGCACGGCAGTGCGCCCCTACAATTCTGCCACTTTAAAATCGCAATGTGGTTCGTATTGTGCCAATGAAGGCATCATCGTTATCGCTATTATGATCCGGTGCAGTTAGCCAAATTATCCCTGGTGTAATTGTAATATTATCGGTTAACTTATACTGATAGAATGCTTCTAGATGTAGGGAGGTACTCGGATCATCAATGCCTAAATTCTTCAAACCATCGCTCCCGGTAACTTTGGGTTCCATCCCGATAATAAATCCGCCGAGATTGCCAGTTTTACCGAAATCTGGTAAGGCTAATGTTAGCGCCCAATACCACAAATTAGCATCCCCTTCGTCGATAACATTGGCTTTGGTATAACCCGCCCATCCTCCAACCACAAATCGGGGATTAAGTTGTACGGAAGCGGCGAGGTTAACGGAATTTGTAACGACGGGCAAATCTAATTGATTGACTAAATTAGTATCCTGACTGCCGACTTGCCAGTCTTGGTTATACGCATTAACATAAGTCAAGCCAATCGTGGCGCGATCGCTTGGCTCAAATTTGACTTGGGCTAATGCGCCATAAGCCCCATCAAATAAGCCGTTACCGGGTTCCGGATTTCCGCCATTCCCAGCTAAATAGCCTAAGCTGACTTCTAACTTGTCATTTACTGCGTGTCTTACCCCGACACCCGCCCCACTAACTAAATAATAAATCGGCGCACGAGTAGCAAAGCGAGATACCGCCCCACTTGCGCCATCCCCATCCAGGTAAGGGTTAATCGTATCCGTAAAGTCATCCGCCGCCCCAGCATTCGCCGCGATAACCACTTGCGTCTGATTCCCGATCGGGAAACGGTACAATAAAGCATCAATCTCTAAGTCACTATCGCTAGCCCCAGTAAAAGATAGTTCCCCTTCCGGTGTACCTGTGCGACGTTCCAGACGCCCTAATCCTTCCGCTTGCAGTCGGGTTCGCAGTAAATCTTCACCCGTGAAACTGGTGTCTAAATTTAAGCGGGTACGATGTCCCAATGTGGTAACAGTATCATCCTCAGAAACAATCCCCGCCGCGCCAATAATCACTTCTCCATCCAGTTGAGTTGTTGTCGAAAATTGGGTCAGTTCCAGTTCTCGAGTTCGGGCGGTTAAGGCGTCTACATCACCCCGTAGCAGGGATATTTCTAAAACAAATTCATTGGTTAACTGTTCTAGTGTGGCTAAGTCTGTGGAAGGAACATCGCCTCCCCTGGCAATTAAGGATTGGATTTGATCTAAAGCCTGACGTAATCCGGCGGCAAATTCATAGCGAGTCATTGACCGATTGCCCCGGAATGTACGATCAGGATACCCTGTGAGTATGCCATATCGTTCAATGAGCGATCGCAAGGCGGTATATGCCCAATCACTGGGCTGTACATCCCGCAACTGGGAAACATTCGTCACTTGACCTAAGCTATTATTATCTCCGTACTGATTAATTGGGTCTAAATGGTTCTCAGTCAGATCACTCGACTCATTCCCTACTGTTTCTGGACTCTCTAAGGTTTCCCCTAAACCACAAAACTCCCCCGCACCCCCACACCCTTGTACCTCAACCTCTTGTGCCGTAACAGTTCCAGCCCACACGACCCAAAACGCGATCGCTGTACTCATCCACAGCAGTTTCGGCAAATTTTGATCCATTTTTCGGTTTCTCCTTATGTCCGGTTGAATAGTTAAATAGGTGGGGACAATTCAAGTTAACGGTGGAGATTGTCATTCGTCATTTGTCATTTGTCTTATGTAAGGGTTTGAGGGGTGTTTATATAACTTTACCTCTAACCTCTACTGTATCAGTTCAATAAGTGCATTTGTTTTTATCGTATCAAGGCTTATTTCTAGGACTTTATAAACCTTTAACTTACGAGGGGGTTTGGGGGAGCTATAAGTCCCACGCTGGAATCTGTGATGAGCGCGTTGGGATACTTCGACAAGCTCAGTAACAACATGGGTTCCCCCAAAATGCTCTCAAAACAGGACATCTACTCTAAATTACCACTTACGGTAGACTGAGCTATAATCAGTGCATGCTGAATCTGAATTACACTTATCGAATCTATCCTGACGCCGAACAAGTCGAGCTGCTAAATGAGTGGCTTGAAACTTGCAGAGGCGTTTATAATTATGCTCTTAGAGAGATAAAGGATTGGATTGCTTCAAGGAAGTGTCCAATAGATAGGTGTAGTTTAGAGTCAGAATACATAATGGCTGCTGACTATCCCTTTCCAGGATATCAGCAACAGCAGAACAATCTACCTGAAGCCAAAAAAGTTTACCCCCGGTTAAAATCAGTATCTTCTCAGGTATTGCAAACAACCATTAGAAGATTGCATGACGCTTGGGATTTTTTCCGGAATCGGGGATATGGGTTTCCGAGGTTTAAAAAGTATGGACAGATGAAGTCTATACTTTTTCCTCAGTTTAAGACAGATCCTCTGACCGGATGGCAGATTAAATTACCTAAGCTTGGAAAAGTCCAAATCAACCTGCATCGCCCAATCCCTGATGGTTTTGTAATCAAGCAGGTTCGGGTAATCAAAAAAGCTGTAGGTTGGGAAAGCAGTTATCAGCATTTACTCCAACATTTCCATTCCCGATCCAGTCCCACACGGTCACTTCATCGGGGTAGACGTTGGATTGAATAGCTATCTGGCAACCAGTGATGGTTATGTAGAACCGGGACGCAAGTTTTTCAAGGATATGCACCGTAGGCTGAAAGTGCTGCAACGCAGATTATCTAAGAAAGAGAAGCGTTCCAAGAATTACGAAAAAGCCAGACGTAAAGTAGAGCGACTGCATAATCATATTGCATTCAAGCGAAAGGACTATCAGTACAAGTTAGCTCATAAGCTCTGTGACATGGCAGGAACCATCTTCTTAGAAGATATCGATTTCCGCACCATGGCTAAAGGGTTTCTGGGCAAACATACAATTGATGCGGGTTTTGGTCAGTTCAGGGATATCCTCTATTATGTGGGCAAGCAGCGAGGTGTTTATATTACTGAGGTTGACCACAGAGGTACATCTCAAACTTGCCCGAATTGTCGCATCGAAGTCAGAAAAGAACTATCTGATAGATGGCATAGTTGCCCAGAATGTAAATATGAAGTCGATAGAGATATAGCCTCAGCACAGGAAATCTGTAACCGAGGCTATGAACAATTGAGTACCCAGGGACTCTGGGGGAAAGAAATTGGCTGTCAAGTCGGGCTATCGGGGGCGTTGACCCTAGATAAGTGGCGCAGGGCAGCAATGTCTAACAGCGATGTTGGAAGCCCACACCAAATCAAAGATTATGGTGTGGGAGGATGTCACTCGTCGATTCCAGCTATTATCCCTAAATGATCGAAGTTTTTTCTTTCAAAACACCGTCCGCGATTCCAAATTTGCCTCGATATCCTGACGAGTCCGCCAAACCGATCGCAATTCCTTCCGTGCATACAAGGGTAACTGATCTCCAATATGCCTAGAACCCGGTTGTGTGGCATTGCCATAAACTGTGAGTACCCTTGCCTTAATCGGATCAGAAAACTCGATCGCGGCAATATAACTATCTCCAGCTACTGATTGCAACCCTGTCTCATTCATGGGTGCAAAATCAATCACCTGGAAACTGCCCAACTGCCCAGACGCGCCACTTCCTGGTAAATCCACATCCCCATACTTTAATCGCGCCCTCTCACCCCAAGGGACATCTAATCTCCCATACCCTGCTTTAACCCTAGCGGCGGCTTCTACTAAAACCTCCACCGCCGCCACCGGATCTGCCAAACTATCAGGGGTAGTTAGGGGCGATTGGGGATTCCAACCTGTAGCAAACTGATTCGTATTCGGCATTAATTGTACCCAAGTGGCAAATAGAACCGTTCCTCGACTGTCTGCATTTGCCTGTCGATCCCAGTTGGCTAACACATTTGCGGCTTCATTGGCTAATTCATCCCCCGACTGTCGCGTTGCAGCAATTAAGTCATCGAGTATCCGATCTGCCAATTCTAGACGCGAGGAGAATTTTCGGGCAATCATCTCCTCAAAACTAATTGAATTCTCCCCCATCAACATTTTTGCCGATCGCTGGGCGCGGACGTTCATCGATTGGGGTGCCATGTAGGGCGGATAATCATCAGGATTAATGGCTTGGGGGAATGTGGTAGTCCAGGGTGGATCGTTGGCATTTTGTAACCAACCCGTTTCTGGGTCAAGGATGCGAGGTAAATCTTGATAGGGATGATACCTTGTCCATAAGGTTTCAGAGGTATCGCCGGGAACCACACCCTGCCAATACTGCCAATCTCCCTGAGAACGCACTGGCACTTGACCGTTAAATATATGTAAAATATGCCCATCTCGGTCGGCATACAGAATGGTAAACATGGGCAGTTGTAAACGGGCGACGGCTGTCTCAAACTCTTGGCGGTTAAGCGATCGCATCATATCCCACAACTGTGCCATTAATTGAGGTTGATCTAACCCCACCACCCGCAACGCGATCGCATTCCCTTCTGGTTGCGTAACTACAGAACCATGAATCGACTGCCGAATCACCAATTCCTGTTCCGCTAATGTCCCATTGTCCTGCTTTACCTTTAGGGTTTGGGTTTCGGTTGCAAAGGGGCGAACTTGCCCATCAAACTCATACCCCCCATCCGCCAAAGTAAGTTCATAAGCTGTCCAACCCCGATGGGTATTGACTGTGGCTGTCCAACCCAACTGATCATTAAACCCAATGGATAACATAGGCATTCCCACCAACGCCGCCCCATACGCATCAATCCCTGGGGCAGTTAACTGGGCTTCATACCACAGGTAAAAATCTGACCAGGGTAAATGGGGATTCGCCAGTAGCATCGCATTCCCACTCGCCGAATGAGACGGTGCGATCGCCCATCCATTAGAACCCGCTTTGGAATCCCCCGATTTCAACGATTCCAAGCGCTGGGGATTCACCACAAAGTTAAAATGAGTCACCCGTTGCACATGTGCCAATACATCCACCCCATCCACGGGCAAAACCACCTTGACCTTATCGTCAATTTGGTCATCATGTTCGGAGGCATACCGATTAATCCCCGCCGCAAAGCTATCCAGATAACGCCGCATCGTCAGATCTTGCGCCTCGTACCATTCCTGCGCCCTGGCGGGAATACCCATAGTGCGGACATACTTATCCGAGTCCAAATAGTCTTGACCCCAATACTCGGCTGCCTTACCCCGTGCCTGTCCATATAACCTTAGAATAAGATTGCCATGACTCGCCGCTTGCGCCCAGCCAAATGCCTGGAATAGATTCTCGGTATTATTGCCGTAAATATGCGGTACGCCCCAGGTATCCCAAAGAATCTCAGTTTGATTGTCTCCAGTAACTGGACGGTAAATTCCCCAGGCTACAGTAAAAATCACCGTCAGCAATACTACGATCAAAACTGAAAATCTTTTGTTCAATCGGGACATTCTCAATTAAAATAAACGTCGATATTTTTGTACGACTATAAATTATAGACTTTATTTATTTAATTAACCACAAACAATTGCAAACTATTCCTTGAGGCTGACTTCCTTCTTTGAGGCATCATTTTAGTGGCAATGCGTTAAACTAGACATTAGGTTAAGAATGGTAACCTAAACACCTCTAAAAATAACAGAACATTAATGTCCACTGCTTTAATTACTGGAGCGTCGGCAGGACTGGGGGCTGCATTTGCTCAGGAACTCGCTAAACGGCAAACCGATTTAGTGATTGTGGCTCGTTCCCAAGACAAACTACAGCAACTTGCCCAAGATTTACAAGCCACCTATGGGATTCAAGTTGAGGTTATTCCCCAAGATCTTACCGCACCTGATGCCGTCCCACACATCTTTGAAATAGTCAATCAGAAAAATATTTCCATCGATTTACTGATTAATAATGCTGGGTTTGGCGACTACGGAGCCTTTAGTCAGACGTCTCGGCGTAAACAGCTAGAGATGATTCAGCTTAATATCCTGGCGTTGGTAGACTTAACTCATCACTTTCTCCCGCAGATGCAACAGCGAGGTTCTGGAAGTATTATAAACATCGGCTCAATTTCTGGGTTTCAACCGCTCCCGTATCTATCAATCTATTCAGCAACTAAAGCCTTTGTTATTAGTTTCAGTGAGGCGCTTTGGGCAGAAAATCAGCACACGGGTGTTAAAATTATGGCAGCTTGTCCAGGACCTACGGAAACGAACTTTTTCACCACGGCGAATTTTGCCGAATATGCTCCTGATAGTTTAAAACAGCAACAAACCGATTCCCCAGAGCTAGTGGTTCAGGAAATTCTCCAGGCTCTAGACGCTGATGATTGTACAGTAGTGACAGGGCGGTGGCAGAATAATTTTATCGTGAATCTGCCCCGATTCTTTCCCAGGAAAACCCTGGTGCAGATTGTCGAACAGCAATTTCGTCCTCAAAAATAAAGAAAAAGGAACAGGGAACAGGGAACAGGGAATAGGGAACAGGGAACAGGGAACAGGGAACAGGGAACAGGGAATAGGGGCTGTAGGGGCGGGTTTGACGGATAACTTATGGCGCCAAACCGATAACTTAACTAAACCCGCCCTTCTGGAAGTTACCACGTTCGATAAGGAAATGCCTCGGTTCACGAGCTATACATAAGTTTTATTGAGGTAAAAGATTAAAATTGCTAATTTTATTACTCTATACTGTTAAATCGTGTTGACTGATTAAAATAGATTATTACCAGAGAAGATAAAACTCAACATGACAAAGGTGCAACCCGGTTTAGGCTGCACCCTTTCAGTTGTCTGTATAAGTCGAGGGGTCTGAAAACGTTTAGATCAATCGAGGTAATCAAGGAATTATGACCAATTCGTCACTCCTCTGCTGCTATAGGAGCAGTTGAGGCTTAATAGTTCGCCACTGGCGTAATTTCGTCTCCCAACAGGGGTCCGTACAGATTGGAAGCACCCGTTTCGTGACTATTCCAGTTTCCTTGGATAAAGTAGATTCCATCATGGCTGGAAGCCGCGATTTTTCCCGTGTGACCTTTTAAAGAGCCTTTGGTGATTTGCACGAGTTCATGTTGCTTGTAAACCATTGTGATCCCTCCGTTTCACATTTGTTCAAAAATTAGCTTTTCCTACTTATACAGTATTTTGACAAAAGTTTTACACCATCAGCGACGATCTTTCGACAGATTTTAGAAATCTTTCAGGTTTGCAATGCCTTACAATGACGCAGAACTCTGGAAACCGTTGGTATTACTGGGGTCTGAACGATGGGCAACCATCGGATAAGCCAGAGAGCAGATGGTAGAGGGCAGAAGGTTCCCAGGAAAAGGTATCCAGTTCATGCCTAGGGGTGACTTCATCGGATTGGGTATACACCGTTGATCCCCTATAGGAAATACAGCTTTGGGATCAATGGCACTGAAAAGCGTGCATTTTTGGATCGCCAAAACCCTTGATATATCGTAGGGTGGGCATTGCCCACCAGAATACAAGGAGCGTGCCATTTGCCTGATCGAGAGCAGAGAAACAAGGACAAGACACCCTAGTTTTTTAAACGTGGGTTCATAGCTATAAAACATCATGCCCATCCTGTCAAGGTAGAACTATAGCGCTACGCGCTAGGCAATGGGCAATAGTGAAGAAAAACACTGACTTATCAAGGGATTGACCCTTCGACCCTTCGGCACACTCAGGGCGTCGCTTCGCGGCAATTGAGCGTTCGACTGAACTTCGACAGGCTCAGGGGTCCGCGCTCACGCCGAAGTCCTGTCGAAATTCAGGGTCAACACCGAGCGAAGCCGAGGTGTTGAGCGATTTAAATTTTTCTTCTTTTGTCCTAACCTTAAAGCGTAGTGCTATATTACGTCTTTTTTCTAAGGGCAGCTCCTTGCCCGGTGATGGATTTACAGTAGAAGTATAGTCTCCTAAATTTCTCCTCAGTAAAAAGGACGCTAAAAAATGATGGTTAAATCTTACCGCCGACTGATCCTGTCCTTTATCATCATGGTTGGTCTGGTATTCTTGACCTCCCTTCAGTCCGTTGCCCAGGCTAGTGATGATGTCGTCAATGTCTATTTCTTCCACAGCAAAACCTGCCCCCATTGCCTCAAGCAAAAGCCCTTAATGACTTATATTGATCAACACAATAAAAATGTTGAGGTTACGTCGCTTGAGGTTAACGACAATCCCAGGGAATGGCAGGAATTCCAAAAAGCCCGGGGAATCTCGTCCGGCGCTGTTCCTAGGACTGTAGTTAAGGACAAAATGTTCATTGGCTATAGTGAAGCCGAAGGACCTTTGGAATACACTCCAGTTCATCAAGCTTATATCGGCTACAAAAACCAAATTATTGCAGCGATAGAAACAGCCGTCGGATCTCCACTCAATTTACCCACAACTGATCAACAGCAACAGACTAAGACCAGCCCCCCGTGGCAGGTCTTTTTAATCCCGTTCTGGTATCTCTGTAGTTATCCGTTTTTGCAAAAAGCCCTTGAGAAACGACAAGCTAAACGCTATTGGATTGGCGGGTTGCTGGCAACAACGATCATCAGTCTATTTGTATTTCTTGCCCTTACCCCTGATGCAGTAATTAAAACCTTTGCCCAAGGGCTTCCCTTCCCCCTATTTGTCTCTACCATTGCCCTTGCCGATGGCTTTAATCCCTGTGCGTTCACGGTTTTAGTCATTCTGTTGTCGTTACTCACCTATACCCGCAGCCGCAAGGATATGACCTTGGTGGGGACAACCTTTATTATCACATCAGCGGTGATGTATTTTATCTTTATCATGCTGATGGTCTTGGCGGGTTCAGTCTTCCTAGAAAACTATGGCGTTCGATTTATGCAAATTCTGGGAATTCTGATTACCGGGGCAGGTTTGATCAATATCAAGGATTATTTCTGGTTCAAAAAAGCGATTTCCTTATCCCTCTCGGAAAAACAACAGTCAACGATAAATAAACGAGCGGGAACAATTGTCAGAAACTTGAGGAATGCTCAAGGCGATCGCAAGATGTTTATGGCGGCATTAGCGGGGACGGTTCTGTTAGCTGTCTTTGTCAATATTGTCGAACTTGGCTGTACTGCGATTCTACCTGCGGTTTACATGACGGCGCTGTTACAGTATTGCTCCGATGAAATTGGCTTGTGTCATATCTCGTGGACAGGTTTATATGCCGCGATTTACATTATTCCGCTGTTGGCTATTTTGGGGAACTTTATCTATTCGTTTAAGTCCACTCGACTCACGGAAAACCAAGGGAGAGTGCTGAAACTGGTTGGAGGACTATTTATGCTATTCTTTGGTCTGGCGATGATATTTAAACCCCAGTTACTAACCCTTGGCTAGGACGTATCGCCAAAGTCAGAAGGCTTAAGGAAAGAAGGTTCAAAGGAAAAACTACCCAAATTATCAAGGGGGTAAAGTTTATTCTCCCCCTGTTTTCGCATTGTATGAGTGAATTCAATTTAATAAGATAAGGGTGAAATTTCGTCGCCCAGCAGGGGTCCGTATAGGTTGGACATATCGTTTGTTTGATGCGTCAAGTCTCTGGCAATAAAATAGCTACCTTCATGGCTACAAGAGGCAATTTTTCCTGTATGACCTTTGAGAGAGCCTTTGATGATTTTTACGCGATCGTTTTGTTGATAGACCATGGTGCAACTCCTAGTTGGACGTTTTTCAATAAACCATTTCATTATATGAATGTTATTTTTTCAATTCTATGAAGCTGAACAAGCTTTTCAATAAAGTTTTGGCAAAATTTATTTTACAAAACTTTACATTTTGAAACTTAACCTTCTCTCCCCCTATTTCCTGAGAAGGGCGGGTTTAGTCAAGTTATCGGGACAGTGCCAAAATGTTATCGGTAAAACCCGCCCCTACAGCCCTACTATTCTTTAGGTTTTTCCCCAAAGCTGGGATAGGTGTTGACGCACATCAAAAAAGTCATTCCAGGGTAAGTAAGGCTTTTGACGTTCATCGAGATATTGGCTGAGGCGATCGCGGGCGAAGACGACAGAGGCGTGCAATGCCATGTTAAAATCCGTTACCGAATCCCCGATCGCAATCTGTTCGTCTGCTGGGTGTTGTGCCATCACCTGAACTTTGGCAACCAATTCGCTATCCCCCTCAAACTCGGACAAGGGCTGGAGATAGTCACCACTCGTATCCAGATCTACAGCATAAACAGCCGCCACTCGTTCTAGCAGCGACGTTCCTCCCCGCTTTTCTCGACCCAACACCGTCTCCACCATACCGCGCAATCCCCCGGAAACCACCACAAAGGGTACGCCGCGATCGTCCAGAAAATCGAGTAATTCCACTAAACCGGGGCGAATCGGTTTAGATTGGGTATAGGTGAGGATATCTGGGTATCGAGAGGACGGAATTGATGTCAAGACACGACGCACACCTTCCCGTAGTGTTAGCCGTCTGGCGTAAAGTTCGGGCATCACTTGGGCAAATGACTCAGGCGCAAAATCCTTTAACATCCCGGCAAAGGTTTCTACTGCCGTAATCGTACCGTCGAAGTCACAAAAGACAACTCGCTGCATTCGAGATCAGAGGTTAGGTTTAACATTGATAAAGATGGTATAGTATTAGCCATCCCACTGGCTTTATTATGCCGCATTAAATCTCTCTCAGCAAAGAATAGATCAGATAGTTTTTAATTTTTAGATGAATCGATAAAAATCATCCGGCTACAACCTATAACGTTCTGAACGATGGAATAGATCGAAGTTAAACACAAGCCCTCAGAAGTCGATGTTCCTCGTTTGTGATAGTCCTAAACCTCGTATCCAGGTCAAGCTAGAGTATTTTCGATGGCATTATTATTCTCTAATTGATTTATATCTTGGAGTTATTAAACTTAGCAATAACTTAATAGATTTATCTTCAGGGATAAGAAATCCAGAGCGTAGCTTGCTTGATGCGTCGTGAGTATGACAACCGCTCAATGCTCCCATAAGTACAATAACTCATTGACAGAAATCCTCGTTTTTCCTGCAACAGGTGAAATCTATCAAATGACGATGTTTTATCCATAGGATAAATTGAATCAAATCATTGATATGACCCATAGTTATTAGGTTATGATTGAGTCAGGATATAGCGGTTCGCGATTTGATGAGGTACACTCCGCTCACAGGAAAAGCATGAGAGATAAGGGATGGGGGATCAATTGGTGTATTTCATCATAACGAGTAAGAACCGCGATCAGTATAGAAATCTAGTCCAAAGCGATTAGCGCATCAGGGGGTATGTACCAAGTACAATTGTGAACATAAGCCAAAGGAATGACTCTAAACTATCCCATCATTGAAACCCAACTCAGACTCATTAGAGCTTTACAGCGCGGATACGCTGAAGCCTTAGAAGCTGGAGATTGGCAAGCGGCGGAGTATCGTTGCGCCCATTTACATCGGTTATGTGAAGGGCTACATCATCTTAGTTATTTGCTGGATCGAGGCAATGCTTTATCCACAGTGACACCCCAAAATCAAAATAATTGGGTGGGGACTATCCGGGGTAACAATCCGATGCACGCTTTAAATCAGTCCTCGGAGACGAACGAAAAGCCCCTTTCATCACGCCCCCTACCCCCTGAACCACCGCCTATTGATGAAGTGTGGAATCAGTAAATTCTTCTAACTTTTCACAGTTGATGAGGGAGAGAGGGGAGATGTAGAAGATGAGGAAGATAGAGGAGTTCACTTGATATTTAACCTTCAGCAAGGGCGGGTTTGGTTAAGGTAGGGGTTGTCTCCTGAACGGTATTGGTAAAACCCGCCCCTACACACCATGTCCGACTAGCGAAGAAGGGTTAAGACGCGCCATAGCGCGTCTCTCTACCTTCCTTACTTCAATAATTTGCTATTGCTTTTCTGTTGTATTCGGTTTTCTACCAATCAGAAGCGCCAGTTCCAACCATTTCCAATAACAATCGACATCAGTATAACCAATTTCTCGTAGCCATTTCAGTTGAGTTTCTACATCCAATAATTTATTCGAGGGATCGTCTGGTTTGTCAGCAATCCCCATGCAAGCGCGGAAATGTTCATGGAGTGCTGGTGTGGGAGAGGCAACGTGTTCTAAGTTACAAAAAATACCATCAGGTTCTAGCAAGTTGAAGAGTTCAGCATAGAGGGAATACTTACGTTCATGAGTTAGGTGATGAATGGCAAAGCTAGAAACGATCGCGTCAAATATACCTAACTCTGGCAAGGGATGATCTAAATCATGTGCCCTGATTTTTACCGTCTCATCCCCAGCAAAGCGCTGTTTGGCAGCATCAAGCATCGTGGGCGAAAAATCGATCGCGATACTTTCGACATGGGGGCGGTCAATTTTCAGCAGTGCCAAAAGGCGTCCGTCTCCAGTGCCTAAATCGAGGATACGTTTGACTGTTTTAGGAACCTCTTCCAGGACAACAGCTTCACCTTCAGTGCGATGGGGGAGGTTATCAGATCGCTCTAAATAAGATAGCGCATGGTCAGCCGATGTCCAAAGATTTGTCATTTGTCATTTGTCATTTGTCATTTGTCATTTGTCATTCGTCATCTTTGATCTTTGTAGGTTGGGTTGAGGAAGGAAACCCAACAAGCATGGGTTGATGCACCCAATCCTACAAGTCCCAGCGCCGCGAGACTAATCGGTTCAGGAACAGGGACTGTATTCAGGGCGTTACGATTGAGACGGAACGTGCTTTTTTGAGGGGCTATGGCAGAATTATATCACTTGTGCCGTCAGTAAAACCTGCTGAGAGTCTACACAAATCTTATGATTGGAACACGACTACGGGGGCGCTATGAAATTATCCAACCTTTGGGGCGTGGGGGGTTTGGCGAAACCTACCTGGCACGCGATCGCGATTTACCTGGATATCCTTATTGTGTGGTTAAGCAACTGAAGCCGCAGGTGGCGAATCCCTCTGTGTTAGAGGCGTCTCGCCGCCTATTTGATACTGAGGCACGGGTTTTGTATCAATTGGGCAATCATGACCAAATTCCCCAGCTTTTAGCCCATTTTGAAGATAATCAGCAATTTTATTTAGTTCAAGAACATATTGAAGGGGATGATTTACGTCATGAGTTAGCGGCTGGACGCCGATTGGATGAGATGCAGGCGATCCGGTTAGTCTGGGATATCTTAGAAATCTTAAACATTGTTCATCAACATCAGGTTATTCATCGGGATATTAAACCCTCTAATTTAATTCGACGGGCAGCAGATGGCAAGATTATTTTAATTGACTTTGGCACGGTTAAACAGGTGAGTACGGCAACAAGTTCTCCAACAGAGGTGACGATTGCTATTGGTACGCCCGGTTATATGCCTCCCGAACAATGTGCGGGAAAACCGCGTTTTAGTAGCGATATTCATGCGGTGGGAATGTTGGGGATTCAAGCCTTAACTGGAGTATTACCCCATCACTTGCCAACTGATCCGAAAACTGGTGAGATACTGTGGCGAGATCAGGTAGCTGAAGCTTCATTGTTTCATAACATTTTAGCGCAAATGGTGTGTCAGGATATCCGCGATCGCTATGACAATGTGAGAGACGTGTTAGACGCGATCGCCGCCTTACCCTCTAGTGCGACAATCCCCTTACCCAGCCAGACTTTACCTCGTCCCATGAGAACTGTAAACAGCTTACCGTCTCAGCTTCAGACTCAGCGAACCCTAGCCGCGATCGCGTTTACGGATGGTGTGGGTTTTAGTGCCAGAATGTCGGCGGATGAAGAACATACTCTGGACTTAATTCATCGGGATTTAGAGTTAATGCGGCGTTTATGTCAGCAGTTTTCTGGACAGACGATTAAGTCTACTGGGGATGGCTTATTGATGTATTTCCCCAGTGCGGTTCTGGCGGTGGATTGTGCCATCGAAATTCAGCAATCCTTGGCTCAAGCTGCCCAGAGTTTATCGGAACATGACATTATTTTACATCGGATTGGCATTCACTTAGGCGATGTCTTTGTCAGTGAAGGGGATGTGATGGGGAATGGCGTAAATATTGCCGCTCGTTTAGAAGGAAAAGCACAACCGGGAGGGATTTGTATTTCTCAGATTGTTTATGATTTGGTCAAAAATCATTTACAGTTACCTACCACATTTTTAGGTGATTTGTCGTTAAAAAATATTACCGAACCTGTACCGAGTTATTTGATTCAACCTGTATCCTCAGAAAATAGAACCTATTCACCCACACGTTCTCCGTCCAAACTCAAACTGAAACAGACACGCCAGGATGTTCAGTTTCGCCACATATTACTCAATAAAGTGAGAAACTATTGGATCAAAGGGGTATTAGAAACCTCATTGCATGGTCGCGTCTTAATTGAACTAGGCTTAGAAGAACGCCTCGATTTAGTCGAACGCCCTTGGGAATTGGTTTGGGAGGGTTCCGGGGAATTCCAGCAAACCCTATTACCGGGAATCAAAGTCAGTGACAAGTTTCTGGCGATGGGGGAAGGGCGATCGCTCTTAATTTTAGGGGAACCGGGAAGTGGCAAAACCACGACGCTTTTAGAATTAACTCGCGATCTATTGGATCAGGCGGATGTTGATAGTAATCATCCGATTCCTGTGGTCTTTAATTTATCCTCTTGGACGGGAGGTAAGCAAACCATTGCTGACTGGTTAGTTAACGAACTGCATACCAAATATCAAGTGTCGAAAGATATTGGTCAAACCTGGATTGATTCCGGAGAATTGTTACTATTATTGGATGGGTTAGACGAAGTAAGTATTACGTTAAGAGAGGCTTGTGTCACCGCCATCAATCAATTTAGTAGCGAACATGGCACAACTGAACTCGTGGTTTGTAGCCGAATTCGTGATTATCAAGCCCTACAGCAGCGTCTAAATTTACAAGCTGCGATTTGTCTGCAACCGCTTACCTTAGCCCAAATTGATCGCTATCTAAACAGTGCTGGGACGCAACTTACAGTAGTGCGCCAAGTTCTGCGATCGGATAGCACCTTACAAGACTTAGCCCAATCCCCGTTAATGTTAAGTATTATCACCTTGGCGTATCAGGGAATATCCCTGGATGAGTTACCGCAAAGGAGTGGTTTAGACGACTGGCGGAAGCATTTATTTGATCGGTACATTCAGCGGATGTTTAAGCGCAGGCGGGGTCAAGCCAAGTATAGCCAAGAGCAGGTAATTAACGGGTTAACTTGGCTGGCAAAACGGATGCATCAAGACTCAGAAACCGTATTTTTAATTGAGCGATTGCAGCCGAGTTGGTTAGACACTAAAGCGCAAAAATGGCTGTATTCTCTAGGAGTCGGTTTAATCGGTGGATTAATTATGGGGTTAGGTGGGGGGCTGAATGTCGAGCTTATGTTTTGGCGGGAAATTACTCTATTAGCAGGATTAATTATGGGACTCGGCGGCGGGTTGATGGCGGGGTTAATTGTCGCGTTGGTTATGAATCAGATTGAACCCGTGGAAACGTTGAAATGGTCATGGGTAAAAGCCAAACGAAATATAGTACCGGGGTTGCGAATTGGGTTAACGGTAGGATTAATATTTGGCTTCAGCAGTGGACTCATTTTCTGGCTGATTGCGCCGAGTCAGGGGGCGATAATTGAGGGGATAACTTATGGATTGAGTGGTATAGGAACGGGATTGATTTTCGTCTTATTGCGTGGATTAACGGGGGGCGGAATTGAGACAAGTATAGTTCCCAACCAAGGGATATGGCAATCGGCACAAAACACCTTAATTTTTGCTTTAATTGGGGTAGTCGCTATGGTAGGTTTGGCGCAAATCGTGGGACTACCGATTTTATTTGGTGCGGTGATTGGATTGCTGTTTGGGTTGTTTTCACCTGCGGGGATTGCTTGCATTCAGCATTTTACGTTACGGTTAGTGCTTTATTTCAGTGGTTGTATTCCCTGGAATTATGCGCGATTTCTGGATTATGCGACGCAGCAGATTTTTTTACAGAAGGTGGGAGGGGGGTATATTTTTATTCACCGATTGTTATTGGAACATTTTGCTCAGATAGAGCGAAAAATGTAATGGAAGGTAACAGCGAATTGAGTAATCAGCCCTCACCCCCAACCCCTCTCCCATCAGCCATGTCCAGCCTTCTGAATTGTTAAGAAAAATGTGAGTAATGCATAGATTCAGAAGGAGGGAACCGGATCAATTTTCCCCCATCAGCGCTTGTGCGGCGGTTGTCGTATAGGAATCTCAACCACAAACTCAGCCCCTTGTTCAGGAGTTGAATTACACCACAGCTTACCGCCATGTTTTTCAACAATAATTTGGTAACTAACCGCCAACCCTAATCCCGTCCCTAAGCCTACAGGTTTTGTAGTAAAAAAGGGGTCAAATAGCCGTTTTTGGGTCTGCGGACTCATCCCGATTCCATTATCCGCAATGCGGATAAAAACATAAGGATTGTCCGGTTCAGAATTATCCATTTCTCCGCTGGAGTGTTCCTCGGTTAAACCATCCGTTATTGAGGGGTGTGCGGAGTCCGTTTGACTAAGACCTGTACGAATCGTAATCGTTGGTGAAAATAAGACAGTATCCTGGGAAAACTCCGCCTCCGTTTGAGACGAATCGCAATTTTCCTTGTCCTCGATCGCGTCAATCGCATTCGTCAAAATATTCATGAAAACTTGATTTAACTGTCCGGGCCAACAATCGACTGGGGGTAATTTTTCATACTCTTTAATCACACAGATTCCTGCTGCCCCGGGTTTCTCCTTGAGTCGATATTGCAAAATCATCAAAGCACTTTCAATACCCGAATGAATGTCTATTGTCTTGCGCCCTGACTCATCTAAACGAGAAAACGTCCGCAACGATTGCACAATTTCCCGAATCCGTTCAGCGCCAACTTTCATCGAATATTGAAGTTTGGCAAAGTCGGTTAAAATAAAGTCCAAATCGATGCTATCCATCCGCTCTTTAATAACGGCTGGAGGATTAGGATAAGCAGTGCGGTAAAGTTGCACCAGCGCTATGAGGTCTTGGTAATATTCTTGGGCATAAATGAGATTGCCATAAATAAAATTGACAGGATTATTGATTTCGTGAGCAATACCTGCCACAAGCTGACCCAAACTGGACATTTTTTCGCTTTGGATCAACTGGGATTGGGTGCGCTGCAAGTCGTGGAGTGTTTTTGATAATTGGGCGGCTTGTTTGCGGGCGTGTTCTGTGGCTCGACAGCTAGCGGCGTAAAGTTCAGCTTGTTGGAGCGCCATGAGCAGTTGACTAATCACTGCTTGCAGGAGTTCAACTTCGCTATCTGTCCAAGGGCGAGTCTCCTGAGAGTGGCTGCAACTGATAATCCCGGTGATTCCGGACGGGGTTTCTAGGGGGAGAAGCAAGAGAGACTGATAGTCGAGCGATCGCATAAATTCCTGCAATAATGGATCGCTCACCGTTTCAACGGTATCAATCCGCACAATGTCCAGATGCAATATCTGCTGGGTGAGAACGGCATTGGTGTCCGCCCAATAGCAGTCTGTCAAATCGGGAAGCTGAGACTCTCGATCTTCTGTGACAACTTTCCAATAAGCCGGCGTCTGCTCAGTATGATATCGGATAAACTGACAGCGATCGATTCGCAATAGCTGGCGGATTTCCAGTACCGTTGTTTCCAGAATCGTATCTACGTCTAAGCTGTTGCGGATTTGCGTCGAGAGGCGATTAAGCAAGGCTTCGCGGCGAGCTTTTTCGCGCCAGGGTTCTTCTGGCTGCAATGCCAATTCAGGCGTTTGACGGGCGCTCACATCTTGAACGACGAGCAAAAAGTATTTCGGATCTCCTTGAGGCGTTCGCACTAAGGATAGGGTAATTTGCACCCAGACAATGCTGCCATCTCGGTGTCGGTAGCGTTTTTGTTGGCAGTGACAGTCGAGAGTCCCCGCTAAGAGTAACTCCAGTATCGCGCGATCGCTTGCCCAGTCATCAGGGTGGGTTAGGTCTTGCCAGGTGCGGGTGAGAACTTGCTCACGGGTATAACCAACGATCTGACAAAATTTGGGGTTGACCTGGATGACTTTGCCATCCGTCGATACATGTTTGATGCCAACTGTCGCTTGCTCAAAGCTAGCGCGGAAGCGGTCTTCACATTCATTTAGCTGTGCCTCAACAGGTCTGGGTGGAGTGTCCACAACAGAGGTTCTAGCTGGATTGGGTCGGGTGGGGTGGGAATGAAGCAAGGGTTTTGAGTTAACGCTCAACTCAGTTAACGTGCCGTCAGGTTTTTGAATGCCTATGATAACATTCAGGAGATGGAAACGTTTTCGATTGACCCTGTACAGGTGCAGGGGAGCAGGCGAGCAGGGGAGCAGAGGGGCAGGGGGAGGATGTTAACGCTTGTACTCTAATAAAACTTTCTTTATATTTGTTTAGATTATTTAGTTCAGTAATCGCCCTCCATAATATCCGGTACGATATTACAGTTTTTCATAGCCGCCATTCACCAAGCTCCTATTTTTCCAGATAAACATGATCCAAACTCCCACCAACTGGTCTAACCTGCTGCAACAGATCCTCGACAGACAATCATTATCCCGTGACCAAGCCTCACAACTGATGCAGGGATGGCTCAACGAGGACATTCCACCAGTTTTATCGGGGGCGATTCTGGCTGCGATTCAGGCAAAAGGCGTCTCTCCATCGGAATTGGCAGGAATGGCTCAAGTGTTGCAGGATCAATCCTTACAGCAGGACGCCATTGACCATAAAACGCCAGTTATTGATACCTGTGGCACAGGCGGCGATGGTGCATCCACCTTTAATATATCGACGGCTGTAGCGTTTGTCGCGGCGGCAGCGGGTGTACGGGTTGCCAAACATGGGAACCGTTCCGCCTCCTCGAAAGTGGGTTCAGCCGATGTTTTAGAGGCGTTGGGCGTCAATTTATCTGCCCCACCAGAACAAGTCCAGTCCGCCTTGGATGAGGTGGGCGTGACATTTCTATTTGCCCGGGGATGGCATCCGGCGATGAAAGCGGTAGCCCCATTGCGACAAACCCTGAAGGTGCGGACAGTATTTAATCTGTTAGGACCTCTAGTCAATCCATTGCGCCCCACAGGTCAAGTGATTGGCGTATTTGACGCCAACGTCGTATCAACAGTTGCCCATGCGTTAAAACAAATGGGAATTCATCAGGGAATTGTCCTACATGGACGAGAAAATCTAGATGAAGCGGGATTGGCTGACGAAACCGACTTGGCACTTTTATCTGATAGTGGGGTGCGACTGTCTACGCTGAATCCGCAACAGTTTGGTTTAACGTCAGCACCCACAGGGGCGTTGCGTGGCGGCGATGTGGCGGACAATGTGGACATTTTAACGAATGTTTTACAGGGGAAAGGAACCGCCGCCCAACAGGATGTGGTGGCGTTAAATACTTCGTTAGCCTTGCAAGTGGCTGGAGTGGTGGCGTTGGAGGATCACCAAGCTGGGATTGAACAGGCAAAGGATATTCTCAAAAGTGGGGCGGCTTGGTCTAAATTGGAACAACTTATTCAATTTTTGCAGAATTAGGGTAAGTGATCAACGCATTTCCTTGCCCTTGCCATAATAGGTAAATTGCACAGTTGATCAAGCTATTTGCTGGTGCAGTTATTCTGCTGTAGGGGCGACCCGCTTGCATTAATTAACAATGGTGTAACAATGGTGTCCACTCAATTTGTTCGGGTCGCCCTTTACTCAAATTGTTACCGTGAATAGGCTTGCATCCCTGACTACGAACGATGGAGCGATCGCGATGAGCCATATCACGTTCAAGACTGTTAATTATAAAGAATATTCAGCCGCTATTCAAGGGGTGAGACGCTCGGTTTTTCACATTGAACAAGGTGTTGATCCAAGTTTGGATTTGGATGGCAAGGATGAAACCGCCGATCATATTCTGGCGTATGTGGAGAATCAGCCTGTAGGAACAGTCAGGGTAAGATATCTGGATCATCAAACGGCTAAAATTGAACGCCTCGCTGTTTTGTCGGATTTCCGAGGACAAGAAATTGGTAAGCGATTGATGGAAGAAGCCCTCAACATTGCAGCCAACAAGCAAATCAATACAGTGGTTATTCACGCTCAAGATTATGTGAAATCGCTTTATCTAAAACTCGGCTTTTTACCAGAGGGAGAACTATTTGAAGAAGCGGGTATTGCTCATGTGAAGATGATAAAATTACTTAAATCCTAGATTTAACCTTTAATAAAATGGATTAGCCTTGCACCTAAAAAAAACGTAAAAATTATTCCACCTGTTTAACTGTGTCACGCCGATATAGGGCGACCCGAGCAAATTGAGTGGATTCCAGTTGTTCATGAAAGAAAAGCGGGTCGCCCCTACAAGCCCCCAGGGAGGAGTGCTAATCTCATTAACTATTCTTCCCTTGCTTCACACTCTAGCACCTCTTGGAGTTGGGATACTAATCGAGGTAGATCATCTTGAAGGGTTTCCCAAACTCTGGCTAGATCAATTTGAAAATATTCGTGAGTGACAACATTTCGCATTCCTGCCATCAGACGCCAAGGAATATCAGGATAGCGATTCTGGATTTCATCAGGGACAGTTCGAGTGGCTTCTCCAATCACAACAAAATCATAGAGAACTGCTTTAATAGTGGTTTCATTATTTTGAAAGTCTTTAAAGGTTATGTTGGCTGTACGTTGCTCAATTCCAGTTATGGATTGTAGAATATCGTGAAGGCGTAACCGCCAATCTCTAGAAGGCACGAATTGAATCCTTAAGTACAGGTTCTCGCAAATGTTCCTTCAACGCTTCCTGAGTTCCCAAATCCACAGCACACCCTAAAATATCTTCTAAATAATACTGCACTTGCAAGAGTTGAAACAATCCCCCTGGTCGATTAAACTCTACTAAAAAGTCTATATCACTATTTGCATCAGCCTCGTCTCGTGCGACTGAGCCAAACAAATTCAGTGATTTTACTCCCATGTCCTGTAATTGTTCTCGATGTGCTGCGAGAATGGCTAGTACCTCATCCCGTTTCATAGTTCGTTTCCTGAAATCAAATCAGTCGTGTTTTCCAGAACCTCTGTCGCAATCTGACGCACTTGAACTTCCGTAAAGCGCTTTCCTTGGTCTAGCCATTGTTGCAAGGAAGCACCAGGAATGTAATCTTGGACGAAACCAAACCACGGTAAGCCGCCTCCTGATTGCTTATTCAGGGAAAAATAGTTGATAGCGCTGATGCACGACATCTTGGCGTTGTAGCATCCTCACACCTCGGTTAAGATGGCAGCTTTCTTTCTAAGTTAGCTTAAGACATTCCGCTATAGTGAGTAGTTACTGGTTATGGGACAAAGAAAGTAGACAATGAGCGATGAACCATGAACAACCGATTACAGTGGTGGAAAACTGGAAACCGCAAATATCTAGGTATTCTGGGGCTGATTTGGCTAGCCAGCGCGTTGTGCGATCGCCTGTGGTTTGCGCTTGACAATTCTGTCCCGGCTTGGGATCAAGCGGATTATTTAACGGGTTCGTTAAACTATTGGCAAGCGTTGCAACATCCGGAGTGGTTATCTGGCGAATGGTGGACGAATTTATGGCAACTTTCGTCTAAAATACCGCCGTTTACGTATATCGCTACAGCTATTATTCAACATGTTTTTGGTCGGGGAACGGATCAAGCCACACTGGTTCTATTACTCTTTCATGCTATTCTTATCGGTTCGGTTTATGGTTTAGGTGTCCAACTTTTCAATCGTCGGGTTGGATTATGGGCGGCTGGATTAACGGTGCTTTTACCGGGACTCTATCGCTATCGTTTAGAATTCCTGCTGGATTATCCCCTAACGGCTGTTGTTACACTTAGTTTCTTCTGTCTCACGGTTTGGCGAAACCAACGTTTAATATCATCAGTTAAATTGGATGGAGACAAGGTAAAAGTAAATGATGACTGTTTAGGCGGACATGATACTGTTCACAATAACGATGGCGTTGGGTTTCGTATCTCAGCCCAACCTACAAAATTGATAGGCAGCCGATCGCTTCAATCTCTACTCTGGGCAATCATCTTTGGCTTATCCCTGGGATTAGCGCTAATGGTCAAGCAAACAGCGCTATTTTTTCTATTTATCCCGATTGTCTGGGTTATCGCGGGGATAATTCGACGGCGAGATTGGGCAGGTTTGGCTCAGTTAATCGCGGGATTGTTGGTGTCTGTGTTGATATTTGGTCCCTGGTATCGCATTAACTGGCTACTCATTTTAACCTCTGGGAAACGAGCAACTTTAGATTCCGCGATCGCAGAAGGTGATCCGGCGTTGAATACTCTAGAGGCTTGGCTTTATTATGGGAAGATTTTACCTTATTTGGTGTCGTGGGTTTTGTTGCTTGTGCCGATTGTGGGTTTGATTCTTTATTGGCGGAAAAAAGAGAGAGTTTGGGGTAGGCAAAGGAACGATATTTTTTCAACGCAGAGGGGCGCAGAGGTTAACGCAGAGGGGCGCAGAGGGTTTCAGAAACGATATGGATTAGATGGATTACGGTGGGATTTTTCTTGCGGTTGGCTGGCTGTGTTTTTGGTTGGGGGATATTTACTTTGTTCTCTAAATGTGAATAAGGATGCCCGTTATATTTTGCCATTGTTACCTGTATTTTCGTTGTTTTTAGCATCGGGTTTGGTTGTCTGGCAAGGTCGTTGGGGTAAGTCGATTCGCTGGGGAACGGTGGGTTTAGCTTCTGTGTTAATGGTGCTGAATTTGTTTCCTTTGGGCGGTGCTTTTTTAACTCAGGTTCTTGCGCCGCGTGTTCAACATTTCCCTGATTTGGGAGAATCTGTTCCGCTGGTTCAGGTAATTGATGAAATTATCCAAACCTCTCCGAATTTACAGACAACGTTAGGCGTATTACCGTCAACGCCGGAAATTAATCAGCATAATTTAAATTATTATGGGGCGTTGCGAGATTTTCAGGTGTATGGGCGTCAGGTAGGGGTACGAGAAAAGCAGATTGAACAGGATGCGCGATCGCTCTCTTGGTTTGTGACGAAAACGGGTGATCAAGGATCTGTCCCTGAAGCGCAAGCGGCTATTGTGGAAAAGGTTGAAAAAGGGGGAGAGTTTCAACTCCAGAAGACTTGGAATTTACCTGATGGTAGTCTGCTCAAGCTTTATCACCGACATCAGCCATTTTTCGAGGTCGCAACAGTCAACAGTAAACAGTCAATTGTAGGGGCGGATTTAAACCCAATTGTAGGGGTGGGTTTAGACCCAATTGTAGGGGTGGGTTTAGGAACTCAATTCAGATACTCACCAATAAATGAACAACGAAACCCACCCTACCCACCAATAAATGTTCAACAAAACCCGCCCTCTTCGCCAATAAAAGAACAACCAAATAAGCCCTTATTCAACAGCCTGCCCTTAAGTGTAGTCGAAGGGTTAGATAAAATTCAATTAAATCAGGTGATTGTCCCAGAGACAGCGCCCCCTGGTTTCCCTGTACCTGTTACGTATGAATGGACAGGGGATTGGCAACCGTTACAATCGGGAATTGTGTTATTAACCTGGCATTCGCTGGAAGCAGGAGATCAATATCAATGGTTACATGATCATGGTATTGCCATGGGAAAATTGTTTCCGAAGTCAACAAACAACCGTCGGCTATCAACCGTCACCAATCAATCGCCTAAATACCAGGTTAGTGAACGGATGGCGATGTTACCTCCAGCAGAGATTCCAGCCGGAATGTATACGTTAAAAGCCATTTATTTGAATCGAGAGACAGGGGAAACCTATCCGATATCAGTACCCCCCGTGAGGATAAAGATTGATCCAAAAGCATCTGCAACACCTGCACCGGAATTAGACTTAATCACCCAATTGCGGACATTAGCGGCGACTTTGCCCAATGGTTCTGATTCCCTGGAGTCTATCTTTGAACAAACGGGACGAATTAATCAGTATGACCCAATTCAAGATTATCTGGTGCAGGCAGATTTGGCGTTGACTCATCGGTTAAAATTGGAACCAAAGCGGTTAGACTGGACTTATGCTCAAGCTTTGTCTAGGGTTTTACAAGTAGACTCTCAGAGTGCGATCGCAGCATTAAAGCGAGTCGTCCAGCTTGATCCCCAAAATCCTTATGCTCATGCTTATCTTGCCTTCGTTTATTTATATGAATGGCGGGGTAAAGATGCTCAAAATGCGCTTAAGCCTGCCTTAAATCTCAGCCCAAATCTGCCAGAAGTTCAAGCCCTTTCTGGTATTGCTGCCCTGATGCAAGGAAATTTAGTCAAAACCTGGTATTTTATTGAAAAATTGAGAAATTAGTCCTGACCGAAACATGGGGGAAGGGCGGGTTTTGCACAAACGTTATTATCAAAATCTGGCACGACATTCCCTAAACCCGCCCCTACACAAAACCAGATTCCCTCGAAGCTCGTGAAGGATCAAAATTCAAAACTCAAAACTATTTCATCTAATTCGCTCGTAATAACCGAGATAAATCAGTTCCAGCTTTCCCCCATACTCCTGAATCAAGGCAAGTTGACGCCGATACAATCCGCGAAAAGTGTTAGCAAAGATCAGAGTTGCGATCGCGACACTCAATCCGGCGACGGTGGAAATTAAGGCTTCACTGATCCCGCCTGTCACACCTACCGTGGTTTGACCGCCAATATCCCCAATCCGTAGGGCGGCAAAGGCGTCAATTAATCCTAAAATTGTACCTAAAAGTCCCAGTAGAGGTGAGACACTAATGATGGTCTCAAATGCTGTGTTGAACCGCTTGAGAATCGGTAACTCCGCTTGCACAGCACTTTCGAGGGCGAGGCGAAATTGTTCGGGAGTGGGACGTTTGAGTTCCAACGCCGCTAGAAAAATTCGGGCGATCGGCAGATCACTGTTTTGTTCTAGCTTGAGAAAGGCTTCTGGGGGATTTTGTTGGTAGAGGTGCAGCACCTCTCGCATCAGGCGGTTCTGGCGCTGGGTGACTCGCCGCCAAAAATTTATCCGTTCTAAAATTAGCGCGATCGCTAAGATAGAAAGCACTAATAGGGGCAACATAACTACCCCACCCAAGGAAAAGAAGGCGTTCAATGACATGCAGTTGCTCAATTAGTGATGAGGGAAGAGGAAAAGAGGGCAAATTTTTCCTTGTTCACCTTGTCTCCTCCGCACCCTACACCCTACACCCTACACCCTACACCCTATACCCTACACCCCACACCCCTGTGTCCCCTGAATGGCTAAGGAGTATTGGGGATACGAGCAATTTGGGCGTAACCACTGAATATCAGTTGTTGTCCTTGGGTTTCTAGGCGGTTGATTCGCATCGTAACGCCATCAAGATTGAAGCGATCCAGATCCACCATATTATTCAAAATCTTATCTAGGGCATCGGTCAAGGCTTCAGATTTGCCTCGCAATTCCTCTGGAATAGTATCCGGTTCAAATTTAGAGTCTTTGAACAGAATCCGCCGCCGCCGTTCTACAGCTAAAGTTGAAGTCATGCTAATCGGGACTAACTCCTGATCGGGAAGGTTGACTTTGGCAAAAAGCTGAATCCGGTTATTGGGAAGCAGCTTGAGTTGCACGTCGGTGAAGGAAATTGGTTTACCCCCAGTGATATCCTCCAATTCGGGAATGGAAATATTTTCTAAACGCTTTCGCACCAGTTCAGCTTTAAACGACTGGTTGATATCGGGTTCTGTCAACACGACTTGGGCGATCGCTTGGGTGGGTTGCTTCAGGTGAATCTGACCCTTGAGGACAGAACTGAAGTCCAAGGACACAGCATCTGTTTCAAAGGACATCTCCTCCGTCCGAAACTGTCTACGGATCACCAAGCCTCGCCCCTGCATCTTAAAACTGTCAATGCTACCCTGCAACAGTTTACTGGAGGGATTGCAGCGCACCGAAACCTCGACAGACTCACTGCGAGTAAAGAGGTGGCGAATCGTATTGCTGGCGACGGTATTGAGCATCCGTTCGCCCCAATCTGTACCAGACGGGTTGGTAAAACCGGCAAAGCCACCGAGCATAGTAGTCCTGTTATCCACGCGAGTTGTCTCTTTACATTTGTAACAAAATGTGAAGCCTTCAGCAATCTCACGGTGGAAATATTGATGGATATTGAAAATTGATAACTAGCATAGACCTAGGGTTGACTTGGGGTCTAGCTATGGGAATAGAATTTCTGAAGTGAATGATTAGTTTTGGTAAAGGTGAGAGAAGGGAACAGGGAACAGGGAACGGTTTTCATAACTTCAACCCCTAAACTCTACCATGAAATCTGATCAATTATTTTCAAAGCTTAGTCCAGGACGGTCAAAGGATGAGGAGGGGAACATGTCCATCCGGGTGTTTGTTTACGGGACTCTCAAACCTGGGGAAGTCAATTATCAACGCTACTGTGAAGGAAAAGTGATAGCCGCCCAACCTGCGATCGCGTTGGGTCAACTGTTTAATTTGCCCATCGGCTATCCGGCGATGATCCCTGGTAATAATCAGGTGCGAGGATTTTTACTGACGTTCACTGAGCCAACCCTTTTAACCGTCTTGGATAAGCTAGAAGACTACAATCCGCAGCGAATCCCAGAGGACAATGAATATTATCGGCAACAAGTGACGATTTATGATCTAGCGAACCAATCGTTAGGAGAGGCTTGGATTTACCTGATGCAACCTGAGCGAGTGCAACGTTTAGGGGGTACACTCATTTCTTCGGGTTGGTGGAGTCCTATAAATTAGGGTCTGCTGAATAAGTCTTGTGGTGGGGTTAGAGAGCAGGGGAAGCAGAGGGAGCAGAGGGAGCAGGGGGAGCAATGGTACATTTTCGGTGATTCTATCGCCATAGTTTTCAACACCGAGCGAAGCCGAGGTGTTGATAGATAGTCTCACATTTCCTTGAAGATGAACAACTTTCTCTACGGCTCCAAGTGTTGATAGCTAAGGGTTTTGGCTTTGTTCAGCAAGCCTAAATGATGAATACCCCATCTGAAAGGAAATGGGGCAATGAACTACCCAGACCTACTTCGTTGAGGTCTGGGTTTCTACAACCAGACCAGCAGGACTGTGTTTCCGACGCTTCGCTTGTCCTAGTTGCTTCATGCTTCCCGTTCGTTTTCTCTCACGAGTTTCTGAAGTAGAGCTAGAGACATCAGCGTCTACGAGGCTCGTTCCAAACCCCGGTAGAATTCCTAACGCCCACAAAAGCATGACCAAAGCTGCGGCTAAATCCCTATCCATTGTGAATCCGCATTTATGACAATGGTGAACTCTTTCGTCTAAGGTCTTTTTCTCCTGATTTCCACAGTTAGGGCAGGTTTGGGATGGTTTAACTTTGCGAGTAGGAACCTCGATAAAAACCCCGCCCACGTCTTTTACTTTGTATTCAATCGCTGACCTCAGCATTCCCATTCCCACGTCCAAGATGGATTTGTTTAGCCCAGCTTTTTGCTTTTTGCGCTTGCCTTTCTTGGAAGAGCGGGTCATTTTAGAGACTTCTAGCTTTTCCGTAGCAACGAAGCTATTACAGCGTACAATGTCTGTTGCTACTTGGTGTGCCCAGTTTTGGCGTTGATTAGCTACCTTGCGGGTTACTTTACTGATTTTTGCCTGGGTCTTTTTCCACCGACTAGAGCCTTTCTGTTTTTTCCTCCTGTTGGGGGCTACCTTACGGCGCTTCCCTTTAGACAGATGTTTAATCTTAGTTTCAGCTTTTCGTAGAAACTTAGGGGCTTCGATAAAAGAATGGTTTTCCCCGTCAGTTATTGCTAATGCTGACTTACACCCAAAATCAATGCCAACTGAACCAAAATCTGTCTGCCTTGTCGCTGCCTGTAATTCGGTTAGATTAACAGTTATGCTGGCGTACCATTTGCCATTACGATAAACAAGGGTGCAAGTTGTTGGAGTACCCCAAATCCGGGCTTTCCCGCGCATCTGAATTGAACCAATTTTAGCTAGTTCTAGATAACCATTATCACCCGTTGTGTGTACCTTCCAACCCGTTTTACTCGGATATGTCCAGCCAGAATAATGCTTAATCGACTTATATTTAGGTCGCTTGGCTAACCCCTTAAACCACCGATTAAAAGCGTAATCAACGCGCTTTAATGTGGCTTGCAAGGTCATGCAGTTACATTCCTTGTACTCTATCCAAACCTCTTTAAAAGCAGGTAAAGAATTTTGCTGTTCAAAATAGTCAACCCGATGGTTAAACCTTTGGTACTGAGTAAATCGATTGCAAACAGCAGCGTTATACAAGTCCTTGTGCAACTTACGGTGATACCGCAATGCTGAAGATTGCTTTTTATTGGGGTATAGCCGAAAAGTTACACGTCGAACTGGCATTGGCTGAACTTTTAGTTATCCTGTATGTATACACTCACAGGATAACACTGAATCCGGAAAATGGCTAGAACGAATAAGGTAATTGTCAGACTGACCGACAAAGAGAAAGAAAAAATCAAGAAAGAATCTGATAGGCTGGGTGTCTCAATGTCAGAAATTGTCCAAGACTGGATTAAACAATTGCCAGACTAAATATATTGGAAATCTCCGTGCCTCCGATTTCCCCCTATCCCTCCCCACCTTGCTGACGCTGAAGGTGGGGACTCACGCGACTACGTTGAATAGAGAGATATTTTTCTGTTTTCTTGCCAGCGACAGGATAGTTAGGGATTGAAGATGGCAGAATCAACGAAATTTTCCGGCGAGGCACTTTTAGCCTTGGGGATTTGGATAACTGGACGGTTCACGGCGATCATCAGAGGCTCCGCCGCCTCTTCGGTTACAGGAGTTTGAGCCAACCGTGGCATAAACTGACTACCAGGGAGTATCCCAGCAAAGGCACTGACAAACATCGCGGCGATCGCAGCGCCACCCCAAACCATGGTGTTCCGTATGCGGCGGCGATCAATGCGGCTAAACACCTGATTTGCCGTCTCTTGAGTGGTTACCTGAGTGGCAGGTACGGGGAGCTGATGCAGCCCTTGGCGTAGCTTCATCAGTCGAGCATACAAGCGCTGGCTATTGGCATCATTGGCTAACCAATCTTGCACTTGATAGCGCTCGGCTGCTGTCACCTCACCATCAATGTAGGCACTGATGAGTTCAAAGCGATCGCGCTGTAGACTATCCATGTCTCTGGCAGCTTTTTGCCCGGAACAGTTATGAGCATCAAAATTAGAGTTCATTTTAGATCACCACCGAGTCTTCACTAGCGCTCAATTATGGATCGTTATCGTTTTTGACATCATCCCACACTGACTCTATTCGAGAGAGCGTATGGGCTTCCTTGGTCGTAATCTGATCAATTACGCTGTTGGCGTTTTATAGTGAGGAGATGCCCAGCCCCACTGTTAAACTGTATTGGCTGATAAGGTTTGACTTTGACCGTTAACCTGCCAGCTTTTGCAGCTTGGCAAATAAAATAATAGTTGAAAGTTGACCTTAGCCAGGGTAACGCAAGACTTGACTGAACGACTACACCCTTCATTCCATTGCTCTCAAGTGTTTGGAATTACTCGCTCCAAGATGTTATATATCCCATCATAGAATGAACTTTGGTTTAGGGGAACAATTTCCCCATTCTAATCCGGAGACGATTAAACATCTAGATAGGGTTGCAGTTGAGATTGCAGTCTTGAGCGGGCTCTAGCGATACGCGACTTGACGGTTCCCAGGGATACGCCTGTAATTTCGGCAATCTCTTCATAAGCCATCCCTTCAATTTCTCGCAAGACAATCGTCGTGCGGAATGCTTCTGGCAAGTCTTTAATGGCTTCTCGTAGCTGGGCGTAAAATTCCCGCGTTGCCATATTGTCTTCCGGGCTTGGACCATCAGCAGCAATTTCCCAATCCATCTCACCATCATCCATCCGACGCGGTGCATCCAGGGACAATGGCGGAGCTACCCGCTTGCGCTTACGTAGCTCGTCATAGAAAAGATTGGTCGTGATACGACTCAACCAACCCTTAAATTTGACAGGTTCCTTGAGGCGCTTAATATTCCGGTAAACTCTAATCCAAACTTCTTGCGCCAAGTCGGGTCTGTCCTGCCAATCTGGAGCCAGATGGTATAAAACCTTCTCCACATGGGACTGATATCGGCGTAGAAGTTCAGCAAAAGCAGCCCGGTCAGGAGTAATACCGTCCTGACAGCGCAAAATTAAATCGTAGTTCGAGAGTTTTTCAGGTTGCACCGTCACATTATTGGGTGTGACCTCAACCGGGGACCAGGATAGAGAAATCGATTGGCTCATGGATGGTAATGGGTGCTAGAACATCCTTACTTTTCACAGACGCCTGACTTCACGTAGAGTTCCCGCTTAGATTAGCAAAGGCTTGGTTGGGGTGAATAAACTAAATTTCAATTATCTCTATTCAAACTTACCAAGTACATCCTCCAAACGGGTAATGTTTCCCGTCAAGTTTCAATATGGCATCTGGAAAAGCCTATCATCATTCTTCTAGAGGAAAGACATCCTATCCGGAAAAACTCACATCTTGCACCACTTGCATTAACTGCTTTCCCATCTCCCCTATCTCCCTCATCTGGGTTGACTGACAAAGGTGCAAGATATCAGAAAAAAGGTTTACCTAGCCAGTTCTTCATAATACTGCACGCGCTCGGTTTCAGATAGACTGCGTATCTGGTTGATATAACTGGCAAACTCCTTTGGATTTAAGGACGCTTGCTTGTGAGCGCGTTCACTCCAGTAGGCTTGTCTGGCTCTCCAAGACATTTGTTGGGTTAGGGTATATTCCTCCTCACCTACCATTTGGGCGTAGGCTTGCTCTTCTGCTGGCAGTTGATTCAGATTGTTCCATCCCTTACCCAAGGCTTCCGGGTGCATCTGATCGTCCCACTGTCTTCGGCAGTCTAATTCAGTTGCGGTTGTCGTCAAAACGCGCTCATAAACTCCATCCTCTGGCAATGGTCCTCGTTTCGGTTCCTGGATGAGATTTTGACATACACCACTAGCCAGAGTGAGTTCTTGGTCAATTTCCGGGGATTGGCGGAAGAACATCTGGGTAGTGGTTGCATTACTGTTACTGTCCTCCTGGGGAGTAGAAACAAAACCGTCATCATCTGGGGGAGTCATCATACCACCATCATCTGGGGGAGTCATCATACCACCATCATCGGCAGGAGGCATCATACCACCATCATCGGCAGGAGGCATCATACCACTATCATCTGGGGGAGGCATCATACCACCATCATCGGCAGGAGGCATCATACCACCATCATCGGCAGGAGGCATCATACCACCATCATCTGGCGGAGGATTTAATACACCATTACTTAAACCAGGACGGGTGTTAAAACTAGCTACTGAACCGACTTCACCAGTAACCCGATTGTCTGGTGAAGTCAAAGGAGCCGGAACTTGAGCAAAGATACTACCGAAGATGTCCTCAGCGCTGCCAGTCTGCGGTAAGCCACTTTGCCAAGCCCCGACAAACCCACCGTCGGATCGACCTGTGATCGTCGGGTTGAGCTGAAAATCCGTTGCACTGGTGATGGCAAACTCTGAGCCTGCCGTTCCATCTGCCCTGTAGCGCCGTCCGAAAATATCACTATCGTTGCCAGCACTCTGCCACGCTGCCACAAAGCCACCGTCTGCTAGAGCCGTAACATCCGTGGAATTGATTACGCCACCAATTAGTGTATCAGCGATCGCAAACTCTGAGCTTGACGTTCCATCTGCCTGATAACGCCGTCCGTAAAGACTACGATTACCACCCTGATCCCTCAGCCAGGTGGCGACAAAACCGCCATCCGCTAAACCCGTGATCGTAGGATGGCGCTGAGAATCCATTGCCTCGCTGATCACAAACGCTTCACCTGCGGTGTCATCTGCCCCATAGCGCCGTGCCTTAATGTTACTCAGGTCGCCAGTCTCACGATTTTCCCAGGTTACGACAAAACCGCCGTCTGCTAAAGCCGTAACATCAGGAAACTGTTGTTGAGTTGCCGTATTGCTGATAATAAACTCTGGACTTGCGATGCCATCTGCCCCATAGCGCCGTCCGTCAATATTTCTACTGGCAGTTTGCAGATCCTCCCAAACCACGACAAAACCGCCATCGGCTAATGCTGTGACGGTGGGATTTAACTGATTACCAGTCGCATTACTGACGACCAACTCCGAGTTAGTCCCGTCTGCTCGGAAGAGTCGCCCATATATATCATTTTGGAAAGCATTCTCATTACTCTGCCACGTTACCACAAAGCTGCCATCTACTAAAGCTGTGACGGTAGGACGCAACTGCTGATTGGTCGCACTGCTGATCATAAATTCTGCCCCTACTGGATTACCATTGGCGTCGTAGCGTTGCCCGTAAACGTCAAAGTTACTAATTGGCGGATTCTGATTACTGTCCCACACGACAACAAAACCGCCATCAGCTAGAGTCGTGATACTGGCAAATTCTTGGACTTCCACCGCATCAGTGATGGTTAATTCTCCTTGGGGTTGTAATGTGGAATCACCTGTTTGGTTGAGCGTAACTGTACCGCTAACTCCTGAACCGTTACCATCGCGATCGCTAGCGTGTAAATTACTGTAACCATTGGCTACGGGCGAGATCTGCAAATCCCAAGCTGTCAGGGTTATGTCCCCTCCATTTCCACCACTGGGATGACCATCTGCTGAAATTTCAGCAAGACGCTGCACCTCTAACTGGTTACCTGCATTCAGGTTAATACGGCTGGCATTGCTACCATCGCTGCTATTAGCGTTAATGACACCGCCATCCTGGATAGTGAGGTTATTCTCAGCATTGATGGTTACCAGTCCTTGAGTCCCAACTGCACTCTGAGCGTTAATCGTACCGCTATGGGTGATATTATCAGCAAATAATCCAGCGACTCCCCGTTGGGCAGCAATGGTTCCTAAGCTCTGGATATCGTTTGTGCCGTCTGTGGTTACAGTGAAGATCATATTGCCCAGAGGCGATTCAGCTAAGACGACCTCTGTACCCGCTCCTAAAACCGTCTGACCGCCCGGTGTCGTAATATTACCTGCCTGCTGGATAGTCTTAGCCATTAGCCACACCTGACCTCCATCCCCAGCCGTTGCGGTGGTAATTTGCGCTCCATTTTCCACCGTAATCGGAGTACCAGCACCAATTTGCCCAAAGCGATAGTTTCCGTCCAGGAAATCCTGGTTAGATAGGTCTAGAGTAGAGGCAATTAACCCCTGCACGTCTACCAGGGCATCAGCGCCAAAAACGATACCGTTAGGATTAATCAGAAATACTCGCCCATTAGACTGTAATGTCCCTAAAATCTGGGATGGGTCAGTACCAATAACACGGTTGAGAATAGCACTGCTAGAATCTGGCTGGAGGAAACGGGTAATCTCACCCAGATTGATGGAAAATTCCTGCCAGTTGATAATTGTTCCAGCCGAGTTCGTAATCTCCAGAATCTCAGGACTAGGATTGGCGAAAGTAGCAGTGCCATTGACAACTGTGGGGTTGGTAGGATTCCCATGAGCTGGAGTGCAGAGGTTAGCAAGTATTAGAGCAATGAGTACACGTTTAAATTTGGCGTAGCCTGTCATAATTCTTACTCCTAAAACGAATACACTAGGCTGAAATGTACGCGGAGATTACCGGAATCGCTAATCACAGCTCCATCCAGTACATAACCTAAATCCACAGCACTACTGAAACGGTTTTGGTCATCCCAACGCCAGCCTAACCCAACAGTCCAAATACTGTCTTGATCCGGTTCTCCCGGCAAGGCATTTTCACGCCAGTATTGCCCAATGTCAGTAAAAGCCAAGAAGCGGTGACCCTTTCCCAGCCTTGGCGTGTAAACTTCTAGACTTGCTCGCAGGGCGTTATCCCCAGCTATCTCGCGTTCCTCCAAGCCTCGAATAGAACGTAACCCGCCTAACCCAAACTGTTCCCCAGAAATGAGGGGTTCTCCTGCATATTGACCTTCCCCCTGAAGGTTTAGCAGCCAACCGTTGGCAAAGGTGTACTGATAGGTGCCGTTAACTTCCCATAAGTCCCAATCTGCATCTGCACCAAAACGACTTTCGCGATACGTTTCATCGTCATTCCTACCCACCAACCCTGGAATGTTCCGTACATAGCGAACGCCTGCGGAGAAACCGTTTTGACCTCGACGAGCGGTATATTGGTAGCCTAAGCTTATCGGCAAAGCAGCAACATCCACGCCTAAATCTATGCCAACAACGTCCACCGCCACCGTATTCTCAAACAAGCGATAGTCTAAGCCAATATCTAACACCTGGCGGTCTAATGCCGTGCGGCTGATATTGTGTAACAAGTGAATACCTGTGGCAAATCCCTCTCCCGATACATCAAAGATATCAGCAATGCGACCACTATCCACATCGGAGTAACTAGCGCTGAAATTAATTACATCACCCCAACGGGGAATAGGGGCTTGATAAAACAGTCCTAACTGTATAACTCTGTCCAACTTTTCTGGAGATACGCTAACACTGAAGGCAGCAAGATGACCTCTGTTCCAAACGTTGCTATTTTGGGTGATCAGGCTCAAGCGAGTCTGTCCTGTCTCTTCGGTGCCAGTATTATCTAATCGTAGTGACCAACGTTGGGGGTTTTGGTCTTCAACGTTGATTTCGATGTTAGTTTGTCCTGGTGCTACAGGTTGAAAATCCAGGATGAGTTCGCGGGAGGGGTTGTCGTTTGCCAGAAATAACTGACCAGAGAGGACATTCAGGTTAGGAGTCTGGTTTTCTCGCAGTTCCGGTAAAGCAGCGCGGATACTCTCATCGCTGAAGTGGCTATTGCCACTAATCGTAATATCAGAAACCTTAACTTCGGTGATGTCAATCAGGAACACACCATCGAGTGTTAAGCGTTGAGGCGGGCTAATGCTCACCAGGGAATAACCAGCCTGACGATAAGCTTCAATTAGGGATTCTCGTGCTGCAATTAAATCAGCAAGGGTTTGATGATCACCTAAATAGTTTTGAAGTTGAGCTTGCAATACAACATCTGAGAGCAAGGTGTTACCTTGGAGGCGGAATTCTGTGATCGGAAAGCGCAGAACTTCTGGGGAATCTGCTGCTGGGGGTTCAATATTAGAGGAGTCTTGGTCTAGCTTACTGGTATCGGTAAGGATTAAAACATGGGGATTTTCAGGATCAGATGGGTAATGTTGCCACTGATCGTACCGCTGTCGTAAATGAGATACTGAAGTTTCATGGGAGAGGCAGGTCTTGAGGTAAACCAATTTATTGGAACAGGCAGCATCAGCCTGACTAGCCGCCGTTGCCATGCTTGCCACTACTGTTATATTTAAAATCCAGGAGGAGACTTTCGTTGCACTTCGTAACTTAGGTAACAATTACGCCATCCTTCCTTGCTAAGGTTTTCTGTGGCAGTAGCACCCAACTGATTAACTTGAGTTCGACGTAAAGCTGAAAGCCCAATTTGAGGTTAGTTTTAAAATTATAGAGTACTGACAACTTACCAAAGCCCATCATTTTAAAAAGTTAGCATAAATTAAATTTTGGGCTTCAGTTTCGCGTCAAAATACGAGCGCGATCACTAAATCGAACCTCATTAAATGATATTTCAGTAAAATCGATGTGCCTTCCCTAGGAAGACACATCTGTAATCAAACTGAATTTGCAGGTGTGCTGCTACGCTTTTTGCTTGTGCTTACGCTTTAGTGTAGAACCAGCTCCTAAAGCACCCACTGCGAAAAGACCCAGCATCGAAGTCGGTTCAGGTACATCTACTGCCACATCAACGTTAACCACTGTTTCACCGAAGCCCGGAGCGACTAGGCTCAAAGTATCATCGCTACCAGTTCCGTCAGATAGCAAGGTTACGTCGAAAGTTCTTGATTCACCTGCTGGAACGTCAGTAAAGCCAGTGGGGACAATGCTGTCCACATAGCCGAAATCATCATCCATAGCAAACAGGGTGATATCACTAATGACATTTTCTAGACCTGCAGAAATTGCATCTACCAGATTTGAGCTGTCAGACATCAGTTCGACAACTGTACCAAATCCGAAATCATCAACTAAGTCTTGATAAGTAGGAATGAAGCCCGATGTGACTGCAAAAATTGGCACGATGCCAGCGTCCATTAAGGCAGCTCTTGTTTGCTCAGTGCTTGGGTAGTCTTCACCGAGTCCTGGTAGGAATCCAAATCCATCAGGAGAGAGTCCCAGATCTAGTACATCATCACCATCGTTAGGTGTTTGGATTCCAGCTATCCCATTCTGATCAGGATCGCCAGAAGCCTCTGCACCATCGCCAGCCTGGTTGAATGTGTTATCTGTCGTTAGTACAACCACACTGAGCGCGTCATCACGGAAACCTATATCGTCAGCCCGAACGGCGATTTGTAGCAACGATTCAAGTTGTGATTCAGGGGCATTGTTTCCAAATCTGATAGAAAGTCCATTCACGGCATTCTGGAATGCCACCGTGTCAGAAGTTAGTGCCAAGTCGGTGTTGTAAACAAAGTCATCTGAAAAGGGGTCTCCGAACGGAGTTACAGGCTTATCGACAAACGAGCTAACGCCACACAGGGCATCTGATGACGCACAGAATTCACTGATCAAAGCTGGGGCTACACTATTTCGCAAAACAGGCAGGTCATTGTTGAAGGAACCGGAAAGATCCAGATTCAAAAAGAGGTCAAGCTTAGAGGGGGTATCTGGAACCGTCACCGTTACCGGGACATTGAGTGGGTCGCCAGTATCTAGAAACACATCATAAATAGCTGGGTCTACTTGATCGCCAGGGGTACTTGATGTTACCGTGCTTTGAGCAAATGCTTCAGAAGGTGCGATTAATCCGGCTAATCCAACGGAACAAGCAATGCTGACAGTGAGCTTGAGGCACTTTTTACTTGTCATGATTCCTCTCGGTAGATGCTGATAGTACGTAGATAGACCAATGAAGTCATATTTTATTAGGAATGCTGCGGAATAACTCTGTCTGTGCCTAAAATATTTGCATAGATTTCATTTGTTGTCTAGATAGAAGACGAGAACTTCACAGAATCTTTAAAAATTAAAGAGGGAATTTAAGGGGGTCAAAGCGGGTAGATTAATGGCTCAGTCAGATTTATAAGAATTTCCCAATTTATCAACTTGATGAAGTTTTGATGAAGATTGAGTTAGATCATAACTCAACAATTGACTTTAATGTGAAAATATGCATATTTCTATCGATAAACCAATACGGCATCGGCAAAGTTCCCAGACACCCGACGTTTGCCCTTGCGGGCATCGGGTTTTCTCCTTAAAGCAACTGTGAACTCAGACTCCCTGGTTGAGATAGGGTAGAGTTAGCCTGGTTGTGATAGCCTCCTAAGTCATTATGGGTGGAACCTTCTCACTAAAAACTAGCTTGATGCTGCTTTGCTTTGGAGCAGCAGGATTACTATTGTCAGTGGCGTGGCAACAACGTCAATCAATACCACCCCCCTCTGAAATTGCCCAATCGGTTCAGAGGGCATTTCCTGGATTGGAGGATCAGAGCGAGTTAGATTCACCTCAGCCACTGGGAAAGTACGGTGAATGGATAAGAGAGCGAATGACCCTTGATTGGGGATGGGGTTTAGATGCCCCTGTTCCCCTAGCCGGATTAATCCTACCTCATCCAGGTTCTTCTGAGCGAAACGCGATCGCCCAAGTATCACCCCTGACTCCCCATCTGAATCAGGCAATAGTCGCTTTGGATGTGCGATTAGTTGTGGATTTGAGTGATGCCAAGGTGTATAGTTACTGGGGAGAGCAAGAACTCGCTAGCTATCCAGTTGCTGTAGGTCAACCCGGTTGGGAAACGCCGACAGGTCGCTTCAAGGTTCTCCGCAAGCAGCGCAACCCCATCTGGCGACAACCGATTACTGGTGATTTAATCCCCACTGGACCCGATAACCCCTTAGGCGATCGCTGGATCGGATTTTGGTCTGACGAACACCATCAGATTGGCTTTCATGGCACTAATGATGAAGATCTAGTTGGCAAGCCAATTTCTCACGGCTGCTTACGGATGCGAAATGCTGATATTCAGGCGTTGTATGAACAGATTCAAGTCGGAACGCCTATCTTGGTAAGGAAGTGATTCGTTATTTGTCATTCGTCATTTGTCATTCGTCACACTCACAAAGCGAGAAGTAAGCTACGTTATTGGTTGTCTTCCCCATCTTCCTCATCTTCCCAACGCCTCTAGGGATTTTTGAGATCAGATTTGGGTTCAAAGTTGGGCGCGTAATCTTGGAGTAAGGAACTCACCTGCTGGAACAGATCTTTACCGCTACCTCTACGAAGAGCTTGGCGTTCAGAGCCAAAATCGGGTCGATGCTGATTTTGCATGATCGCCGTATCCACTTGCTGAGTAATCAACTCTTGCAGTTCTTCTTTGGCTCGTTGACGTTGGTATTTTGCCCCTTCTTCTGTGGTAGCGTACAGAGGGGGAAGTCGATTCAGAGCATAGGCGGCAATATCGCCCACATCCAGCACCTGATCGCTAGTTGCTTCAATTTCAGCCACTTGCGCGATCGCTTCGGTGAGTACCAACTCCTCCATCACATTAATAAACTGCTTGCGCGGAACGGCGACGACTTCACCCGTCAACAGCGCTCCCATCAGGCGATCCAACGCCATATATTCTTCGATCGAAAGCTCTGATGCTGTATCACAGATACGTCCGACCTCAGTTTCCATGACTGGGGTTAAGTAACCATCTTGCAGAGCTTGTTCTACGATTTTTTCAATACTCATGGTGTTGGATTGTGTTGCCCATTCGTCGCTCAGATTAGGGGAGACTTACCAGAGTTTACCTCAAACAAACCCCACAAGTGTATAAGATGGGGAAAAACTTCAAAAAAACTTAAACCCTGTGTTAGTCAATACCTTCAAACCTCCAGGGTACTGGATCTACAGCAATGCCATGAACATACAGTCCCCAGTGCAAATGCGGTCCCGTAGAAGCTCCCGTTGAACCCACTGTACCAATTCTTTGACCGGCTTGGACAAAATCTCCTTCTTGAACGTCGATTTGATTTAGGTGCAGCATAATACTCAACACCCCTTGACCATGGTCAATTCCGACTGTATTGCCATGAACATTAAACCCCTGTGATTCTCGTCCCACTAACGCCACTCGTCCGGCGGCGGGGGCGACGACAGGTGAACCTGTTCCAGCCGCGTAATCAACGCCCCGATGATAATAATCCTGGGCGAATACTCCGTTATAATAACGACGCACGCCAAACACCGTAGACACTCGACCTACATTAGGTCTGACTAAGGGTCCATTCCAGAACTTTTGAGGCGTCACCAATGTTTTAAACTCAGCCACCCGATTGAGTTCCAGTTCTGTGGCGGATCGGTTGGCACTACCCGATAGTCTGATACGCTGGGTGGGAAACGAGCGATTTTTCAGGAATACAGCCAGGTTCCTCACCTCACCATCCCCAATGACTTGAAATTCTAAACGTCCGGATTTATCCAGAGGAGTGGTTGGGAGTAAGGCGCGATAACGATTGGCGGTGACAGGAAAGGCGGGATAGATTTTTTGCCCGATGGACACGCTTGGCGGTTGAGTCGTGGTTTCTGTGTCAATCATCACCGACAGCGTATCCCCTAACTGGGGAGTTTCTGGGGTTACGCGCACTTGCAGCGCGATCGCGGCTTGACTCGTGAACGCCAAAACCGTTGCTATACCTACAGTTAACGCTGTGGTCAACCGTCCTTTGATCCCCAATGGTTTGGCAGGGAAACGTCGCGGAGTGACCGAAAGGGTTTGACTGGGGAATCCTAAACTCTGGGTGTTGAGTCTGGCTTTTTTAATGTCTTCAGAGTATGGTAAAAGGGCGCTCATCAGAATTGGTAAACAATCAACTTGATAGTCCTAGAGGATAGACTAACACTTTCCCTTGAAATTGAGCCTTTAAGACAATGCAGAAGGTTCCAAGCCGATCCTTGAATGCCCAAGATCATTTCAGTATCCCTCTGGGACTTAAACAAAAATCAACACCAAATAAAGCCCAAACTGGCTTCATACAGCGTTTTCCATGCTGGTGAGGTACATTGAGTTTATAATTTCCAACCAAGAACTAATGCTCTTTAACTAATAACGCTACAGCATAAGCCGCTATACCTTCTTCTCGTCCCACGGGTCCTAATTTTTCATTCGTGGTGGCTTTAATCCCAATTTGATCGGGTTGTAATGCTAGAGTTGTGCTGATACGATCGCGCATGGTTTTGATGTGAGGCTTGAGCTTGGGGCGTTCGGCGACGATAACGGAATCAATATTGCTGATCTGCCAACCCTGCGATCGCACTAACTGATTCACCTGACTCAATAACTCTAGACTATCCGCTCCTGCCCATTTTGGGTCGGTGGGGGGAAAATAATGACCGATATCGCCGAGACTTAATGCACCTAGCATCGCATCCATAATCGCATGGGTGAGGACATCTGCATCACTATGTCCTAGCAATCCGAGTTCGTGGGGAATGTTTACACCCCCCAGAATTAAAGGGCGTCCGTTTCCCAGTTTATGGATATCGTAACCGTTACCAATACGGATATTCATGGCTTTTTCCCCGATGATATGATGTCCGGCAAATCACCAATAATAAAAACTTCTCTCCATCTCCCCCTCACCCCATCTCCCCCTCACTGTAATTATGGGTATTCAAAGTGTAACCGATACGCGATCGCATGCCCAAGACGACGGAGAGGCGGGTTGAGGGATTAACAAGCAACAAAACCCACCCTAATCCCAACCGCTAAATTTGACTAATCCCGAATCACGATTTTCTTTATCAACGCTTTAACTAACCGATTCCTTTTTAAGCAAACAGTAAAATTTTACCATTTTTCCTCAAAAATACGCCTCAACCCCTTCAAATTTTTCAACATCAAGCTATTCTCAATAGTAAGAGTAACCACTCCCGCCTAAATTTAAATAAGCATTCAACCTAGCTTCAGGTTGTCTGCTTATAAATTTTATCGCCGTTCAATTGCGCCAGACGCGGAAACCGTTAACGACGATTTATTCTCCGTTTCTCGGAACCAGCCACCTTATCTGGAAATTGCTCATTGTACTCACACGAACTTTCCTATGAAACTGCAAAACCATCGAATTCCAGAAGAGCAAGCCCAAGACGTTTTGACGCGAGCGGCTCAACTCTATGCCCAGCACAACCAAAGCTATTCGGTACAAGAGCTAATCGATGCTGGAACCGAAGCCCAAATTCCATCAGAGTTTATGGAAGAGGCGATTCATCAGATTGAGCTAGAAAACATCCAAGCTGAAGCTCAACTCCGCAAAGCTAAACGTGGTAAACCTTTAGTTATGGGGGTCGCGATCGCACTTCCGGTACTCATCGCCCTTGGTGTAGCTGGATGGTTGTTACAGAGAAATAGTGTAACCAATGCCGCCGTCAGTCAGCCAGCCCAGACACAAGAGGCGATATCCCCGCCCACTACAGTCAGTGATGCCACTGTCGCACCCAGTAACTTCAAATGTGCGGGCTTAACCCTCAACGGAGCTGATTTGAGTGGCAAAAATCTCAAAGGTGCCGATTGTACCAATGCCGATTTAGCCAATGCGAATTTGGCAGGAGCCAATCTCGAAGGGGCAAATCTAAGTCATTCTAACTTAGAAAATGCTAATCTAAATGGCGTTAATCTCAACGGGGCAGATTTAGCGGGAGCGAATTTGGCAGGAGCCAACCTCGACAGTGCTAACCTAGAAAGCGCGAACCTGAGCAACACTGATTTAAGAAATGCCAATCTCAACAACGCCACTATCACCCGAACAGATATGGCGGGAGCTAACTTAGATGGGACGAACTTGAATAATGCCCAACAATAAGCGGTTCGCCGTAACGGGAGCATCTTGCTCCCCCAACTCCCAGACGTAGCATGCTACGTCTCTACATTGCTCCCTCAGCTCCCCTTACCGAGGTTGCGAAATGTTCTCTAGCAACTGTTGTAGATTAGCTGATTTGTTAGAGTCCTTTAAGGATAAACTAAAACAGATCTGAGTGAATCTACATACCGTAACCTCAACATGATGAAAGAACTTGACCTGAAAAAGACCATTGACGTACTCAACACCATCATGGAGTTTGAGTTGGCTGGTGTCGTGCGTTACACTCATTACTCCTTGATGATCATTGGTCCCAACCGAATTCCGATTGTCAACTTTTTTAAGGCACAGGCTAGTGAGTCTCTGCTCCACGCTCAACAGGTGGGAGAAATTATCACAGGCTTAGAAGGTCATCCCAGCCAAAAGATTGCGCCCATCGAGGAAACCTACCAACATTCTGTGCAGGATATTTTACAGGAAAGCCTTAATCATGAGAAAAAAGCCTTAGATCTCTATAAAGACCTTCTGGATATCGTGGAAGATGCTTCCATCTATCTCGAAGAATTTGCTCGTGGTCAAATTGGCCAGGAGGAAATGCACAACATAGAGATTAAGAAGATGATGCGTGATTTTAGCTTAGGGGTTACTGAATAAGTAGTGTGGTGAGGGGAGGAAACAGGGAACGGGGAATAGGAGGAATGGGGGGCTGTGGCATTTCTCGGATTCCTGAATTCTTCCTCAGCTGCACCGGGTATTGCTGCCCATGAACTGACCGGGTTAGAAACAGGAGATCTCTACCAAAACGGGAGAGAGTTCACCTGGATTTAGCAGTTTACCGCCAGTCCGACTACGTAGGTGCGTCCCTATTACGGCATTAAAACAGTTAATACTTTATCCTTATACATATTTTTGTGAGCGATCGCATCAGGTGGCATCCCGTTTTCGTAAAGAAAAATGTGGGATATAGACAGCGAGTCATTGAAGCCTCTACCATTGGTCTAATCTTCTAACCTGAGCAACCGTATCCTTGTCTGCCGTGGGTCAACGGTAGACAAAGTTAAGCTGGAAAATTTTAGGGGTAACCCAACCTAGAAGGTATCCGGATGGGTTGCTATTGCTGTTGAAGAATAAAGCTTCTTGTTCCAAGGTATAGATTAATATGAAAAAAATCTTTTCCCGTCGCAGCTTATCCCGCCAAGTTCGTGAAGAAGCGGCTGAAATTGCCTTTTTGCGTCCCCATCCTGAGCATTTAAATAATGGTGAGGAGTCGGCGTATCGGAACGCTGAGAACGAACTGAGTTATATTGCCAACTATTCCAAAGGTTTACCTCATAACGATTTAGGCGAAGTAGACCAAAAAGCTTACCGCCTCTTGCTCAAAGCCTTGTGTAGTGGCAATCCTGGCGATTTTGAGGCAATACCACGGGGTTGTACTCGCGGCAAATCAGAGTTATCTGAATCCAGTTCCGAGGAAAAGAAACGCCTGGGTTGTCGTCGATTGATCAATCCACAAGCCGCGTTAGCCTTTGATTTAGAAGGACCCGATGCTCAGTCAGTCACGATTCGCCCTGCTCCCCGTATCGATGGGGCAGAAAATGCTTGTGAAGCCATAGAACTTTACTGGATGGCGTTATTGCGGGAAGTTAATTTTACTGACTTTCGCGATAACTGCGACATTGAAAAAGCTGCGGAAGAACTATCAAACTGCTCGGATTTCCGGGGACCAAAAGAAGAGGGTAAGGTGACACCGGATGTGATTTTCCGAGGGTCTACACGGGGAGATGTTGTGGGTCCTTTTATCTCACAATTTCTGCTCAAAGATATCCAATTCGGCACGCTGACCATTAACCAACGCCAACGGACGGTTGTTCCCAACAGCGACTTTATGACCGATTATAAAATGTGGTTGGCGGTGCAAAATGGCTTTGATTTCAGTGGTCAGTATAAATTTGATAAAGTGCCGCGCTATATCCGGAATATGCGGGATTTAGGCAATTATGTGCATTTCGATGCCCTCTATCAAGCCTATTTGAATGCTTGTTTGATTTTATTGGATATGGGCGCACCGTTTGATCGGGGGAATTTCTATCTTACCTCAGACAATCAGGATGGGTTTGGTACGTTTGGTGGACCGCATATCCTCAGTTTAGTTACAGAAGTGGCGACGCGAGCCTTAAAAGCAGTTTGGTATCAAAAATGGTTTGTGCATCGGCGGTTGCGCCCTGAAGCCTTTGGTGGACTGATTCACAATCTTATGACGGGACGGGCGGAGTATCCAATTCATCCAGAGATTCTTAATTCTCAGGCACTTAAAGCGATGTTTGATAAGAATGGTAATTATCTGCTACCGCAAGTGTTTCCAGAAGGATCACCGACTCATCCGGCTTACGGTGCGGGACATGCGACAGTGGCGGGGGCGTGTGTGACGATGTTAAAGGCGTGGTTTGATGAGTCTTATCAGATACCAAAGCCAATGGTGCCGAATCAAGATGGGACGCAGTTGGTGTCTTACATTCCCTATAGTGGACCCGGTACAGAGGTTCTCACCGTAGGCGGTGAGTTGAATAAGCTAGCGGCAAATATTTCCATTGGTCGCAATATGGCAGGTGTACACTGGCGGACAGACTACACCGAATCGGTAAAATTAGGAGAAGCGATCGCGATCGGAATTTTGCAGGAGCAAAAGCTGACCTATAACGAAGATAGCTGTTTCTCGCTGACTAAGTTTGATGGTACAGCAATTACCATCTAATTTTGAATAGCAGTATCAGAATTTAGTAGAGACGTTGCATGCAACGTCTCTTGTCCCCAGTTATTTGCCCACTGCTCTAGTTGTTATAGTTGACCGCCACCGGGATTGCGAGGGGCTACGGCTTCAACCTTCCCGAAGTGGAGGTAAGCGGTAGGGGGAGAGCAGGAAATACGAGGACTCAATGTCCTTTCGTATTTCCAATTATTTCCCGCTAGGTGGGTAGTATAATGATAGTCATGAAACAAGTTCTCACGATAGTTGTAAAGCTTCAACCCTCTCCTGAACAAGTTGCCAAATTAGAGGCAACCCTTCAGGCGTTTGCGGATGCTTGCAACTATGTGAACACACACACAGACCCAAAGCTGACCAACAAAATTGCTATCCAATCTCTGACTTATCAAACCATCAAAAGCGAATTTAATTTGGTGGCAAACATGGCAGTCCGAGCTTGTGCAAGAGTAGCGGCTAACCGAAAGGTGGCTAAACAAAAAGGCAAGCCTGTTAAAGGGTTTGTCCCAAGCAGCATCGACTGTGATAAGGACTTGTTTCGGTTCAGAGAACAAGACTCGACGGTAAACCTTGCGACCATTCACGGTAGAGAACGGATTAAGTTGAAGGTAGGCAACTACCAAAGAGGAAAACTTAAAGGAAGGAACCCTACCTCAGCTCAACTGTGCAAGCACCGTGACGGTCAGTTCTACCTGCATATTCAGATTAAGGATGACGCCCCTGACCCAAAAGATACCAGTAAAGTATTGGGCATCGACCTAGGACGCCGCGACATTGCGGTAACATCTGAGGGCGAGAAGTGGGACGGTACTGGTATCGGTGCAATCACAGACAAGTTTTCCAGAGTTAGAGCGTCTCTCCAGAAGAAAGCTCCGAAAGGCACGAGGACGACTCGGCGTAGATGTCGAGAAATCTTGAAACGGCTGTCGGGGAGGGAAAAGCGCTATCAGCAATGGCTCAATCACAATATTTCTAAGTCAGTGGTCAAACGGGCAGTTGAATTGAGTGCATCAATTGCCATAGAAGACCTAACAGGCATCAGGGACAGAACTAACCAGCAGCCGAGAAACAAGACACAGCGGCGACGCTCAAATTCGTGGGCATTTTATCAACTGCGAATGTTTATTGAGTACAAAGCTCTTGGTGCTGGGATTCGAGTTACCCCAATCCCCCCTGCCTATACCTCCCAAATATGTCACAACTGCCTACACATTCACCCTGTAAAGGGAAAGTCTTATCGCAGTGGCAAGACTTTCAGGTGTGGTCATTGTGGTTGGCATGGGGATGCCGACTTTAATGGAGCCAATAATATTGCACTTGTGGGGCTGTCTATAAACCAGCCTGGAGGCACGGGGTTATCGTGCAAGTTAAACAGAACTCCCAGATACGTTCAGCTTAACTTGTTTGATGACTTCAGGGCTACTGAAAACCCAGACCTCTGCGATAGCAGGTCTGGGTAGTTTATTTGGTATACTCTTCCCCAACCTGCCATGCTGACAACCACCAACCGCCTGACTCTTGAAGAATACTTGAAGTATGACGACGGGACAGACACTTGCTATGAATTGGTTAATGGAGAGCTAGTCCCGATGAGTTTGGGTACTGGAAAACATGGAGCCATTTTAAAATTCTTGGAACGCACCTTTGATAACCAATGCGCTCAAATAGGACAAGAATGGACAGCCTTGGCTGGAGTCGTCGGTGTGCGTTCTCCCCGCGCTGGTCGATGGGATACCGTTCGTATTCCCGATGTCGTTGTGATTTCCCTAGAACAGTGGCGTAACCTGCAAAATCGCGAAGCCGTTATTGAGTTAAATGAACCCCCACCTCTACTCGTTGTTGAAGTCGTCAGCGAATCGACGAAAAGCACCGACTATCGTGCAAAACGAGCCGAATATAGCGTTTTAGATATTCCTGAATATTGGATTGTTGATCCTCTAAATGCTAAAGTCACGGTTCTCACGTTAGTCGAAGGTTGGTATGACGCGGTGGAGTTTGTTTGCAGCGATTTGATTCAATCGGGGATATTTCCTCGCCTCGAACTTACGGCTGAACAACTATTAGGTGGTAATATTTAATTCAGCCTGCTCATTTCTTTGTGACATTACTGCCACGACTGTTTAGTTTGAATATATTATACCGCGATCGGCAGGTGTAGAGACGGTGTTTGATAATCTTTGTTTGGCTGATCTAATCTGCAATCAGGCGATCGCTCAAAATTGACTTATCCGTTACATTCGCTACTAAATCCGCTGCTATTTTCTAACTGTAGAAAATGTATCCGTCCTGATGCACCACCCGCGACAATTGTTACTCCATCGGGCGCAACAGCACAGCAGATTAACGCACCATCTCCCTTAAAACTGGCAACAATCTTTCTAGTCTCCAAATCCCAGACTTTGAGCATTTTATCATTTGAAACAGAAATTATCTGTTTGCCATCCGGTGTTACTGTCACAGATTTGACTATCCCCGTATGACCATGGAGACTGAAAAGCTCCCTTCCCGTTTCTAGCTTCCATACTTTGAGAGTGTAATCCTCAGCACCGGAAACCACTCGTTTGCCATCTGGTGTCACGGCTACAGCATTTACCACTCCGCTATGACCAGTGAGAGTACGCCGTAATGGTGTACCTGGCGGCATCAAGCTCGAGGTTAAAGGACGTAACCAGGGCGGGTTTTGTGGTTTAGCTTGTGCTAAGAGTGCCTGAATTCCTGGCAATTCAAACGCCATCAACCTCCCCCAAATGGGTATCTGTTCCGTCGTTATAGTTTAGATACTCCTCAAGCGTCATTTTTTGGGATGTGGTGGTCATGATTGCTGTGTCTCCTAAAAAGCTTATTGAACACCCGCCCGGAGTTCAAACTCCGGGCTAATAGCTCAAGTCAGCTAAAGCTGACTGAATATGGATTTTAGTCCACTTTAGTAGACTTTCGCTTTTGGTTCCTTGGGTTTGAACCTAAGGCGGTTGGTGAGACTTGAGTTTAGCGCTAACTTATAGTGGGAGATTCGAGCGTTTATGGCGCTAAAGCGCAACTACAAACTTTAATTACAATCCTAATTCCTCGGCTAAATTATCGGCAATTAAGGTATTAATATCTCGAATCGTTATCCCCGCCGCTTGGACAATATCCTGACGATGGAGAAAATCCTGGAAACTGGCATGATAAATACTGTAGCGGGTTTGTCCTTCAATCCGTTCCTCCCGCAAAAATTGATCCCATTCATCCAAGACTTCCTGCACCGTTAATGCATCTTCTCCGGCAAATTGGGAAATCAGTAACGATGAGACAGGTTTCCGGGCTTCTGCTAAAACATAGACGATTTTAATCTTGGTTCGCGGTAAGGGTTTAGCTGTCATCCCCATGCGTTGCCAATGCTGGTAATAATATTGCTGTAAGCCTTGGGGTAAGTTGGCAAGATTTAAATCCTGATACGCGCCAGATTCGATATCTTCGAGGACATAGCGCAAATACATGAAGTTGCGATCGCTCTTTTGTGCCAGAGTGGTGATAAAGGTGGCTGTGTCTTGTCCCTGATTCTCTACCTACTGGTGTAATGAGGGCTTTTTCTGAACCTGTTGGTTAATATAACGCTGTACGTCTTGTAAACTTTCTGCCCCATACTCCATTAAATTAAACAGGTAGGGCTTATTCACTGTTAATGGAACATACGTCTGGCGTTTTGTCAAGATAAAATAAACGCCATTGGGTAAAGACTGGGGGAGATAGAGAACATTCGCCCCATCCGTCTGACTCTTCATCTCCCCTAACCCGGTAATCAATTCCATCCCATCAGTCTCCTATCCCATAGCCTTAACCTCTATCTTGACATTGACCCAACCGCCATCCTGTAGGATATGTCCAGTAATAGCCATTCGTGGCAAGTAATATCATGTCCGGTCAAACACCCCGAATAAAAACGCCTGAAACCCTTGTTATTACGGCATTGCAATTATGGGCAATCGTCAGGACGTGATTAAAACATAGAGGCATTCCTCCTGAACGCCTCTCAATTATCAACCCAACTTTATCTTCTCCATACCGATAAAACTTGCATCCCAACCGCTAACCCCCTCTGCGTTCCTCTGCGCTTTCCCTCTGCGTTCCTCTGCGTTAAAAAAATACCCTATCCCCCCATCCCCCTGCACTAATAATGTGTCCCCGACTTACGATGATGCACCGCCGTTACCCCTTCCGATAACACCTTGCCATTCGTCACCACCCCATAAATCAACCAATGATCCCCACATTCCATCCGATTATCCACCGTACATTCTACATACGCCAAAGCATCGCTAAGAATCGGACAACCATTGTCAGCATCCTCCGTCGCCACCCCCGCAAATCGGTCTTCCCCTGGGGAAAAGGGTTTGAGGAAATGCTTCATTAACCCCAAATGCTTCCCTTCCTCTAAAATATTCACCACAAATTGATCACCCTGGTACATTAACGACTCAATCGCCCGATCTTTCGCCACCGCAATGGTTAGCCCCGGTGGATTAAACGTGGCTTGGGAAATCCAATCTGCCAACATCGCCCCTGTTAGTTCTCCCTGCTTCGCCGTAATAATACAAAGTGACCCAATTAACCGCCCCACAGCCTGTTCGGTGCGGGCAACTTGGGCATCACTGACAGGTTGGCGGGATGTGCGGGATTTCTTGGCTTTCTTCAAGGCTTGGGCAAAATCTGTTCCCGCTTCTTCGGCGTATTTTAGTGTGGTTTCCGTGGGCTTAAACTTAACCCGAATTGTCTCAAAGCCAAACTTATACCCCGCATCCTTAAACTTATTTTCAATCAGGTCAATCGCTTCACCACTCCAGCCAAACGACCCAAAAACCCCCGCCAGTTTAGTTTTCGTCGCCGTGGATAAAACAATCCCCAAAGCGGTTTGAATCTGGGTCGGTGCATGACCCCCTAACGTCGGAGAACCCATGACAAACCCCTCGGCTTTCTCCACAGCGGTGCGAATTTCTTCCGGGTCAGCAATTTCGCAGTTAATCGATTCTACACCAACTCCAGCCTTAGTAATCCCCCGTGCGATCGCCTGGGCAACCGTGCCAGTATTCCCATAAGCTGAAGCATACAACAGAGCAACGCTTATGTCTTGGGTTTTTTGACGTTCACACCATTGGCGATAGGATTGGGTCAGGGGAATTAAGCTATAGCGTACCAATTGCCCATGACCTGTGGCGTAAAGCCTTGCTTGCACCTCCTCTATCTTATCCAGCGCCTTTTCCACCTGTCGCGCATGGGGTGCCATAACGCAATCAAAATAATAGCGGCGGTGTTCGCTAATTGTTGTCCAGCCTTCATCCATTACTTGGTCACCACACAGATGGGCACCAAATAACTTATCGGTAAATAGAACTTCAGTGTGTGGGTCGTAGGTACACAGGGCGTCGGGCCAACGGGGATTAGGCGTGGGGATAAATTGCAGGTGATGACCCTTACCTAAATCTAGGGTTTCATCCCCCCGTACCACCGTTATTTTTAAATCCGGTGCATCTAAGATACCACGCAGCGCGATCGCACCAGGATTGGAACAGACGAATTGTATCTGGGGGGCGAGTTTGAGTAAGGCTTTTAGGGTAACGCCTCGGTTAGGATTAACATGACCGAGGATGACATAATCGATTTGTTTGGGGTCAATCCGGCGTTGGAGTTCGGTTAAAAAGATTTCGGTGAAGGATTCGCCCGGAGGGTCAATCAAGGCGATTTTATCCGCTTGAATCAGATAGGAATTGGCGGTGGTGCCGCGTTGCAGGGCATATTCGATTTCAAATTTGAGTCTATCCCACGTCCGGGAACGGAGAACGGTGGTGTCGGAGGCAATGGGGAGAACTTGAACGTCGCGAGGGGTAGGAGAGTTCATGGTTTAGTGCGTGGTAGATTGGTGAATGGTTTTTTTTAACGCAGAGGGACGCAGAGGGAAGCGCAGAGGTTCGCAGAGGGGGTTAGAGGTGATTGACGACTCGTTTGAGGTTCATGGTTGAGTTAGGGATGAATGGTTTTTTTTAACGCAGAGGGGCGCAGAGGGAAGCGCAGAGGTTCGCAGAGGGGGTTAGAGGTGATTGACGACTCGTTTGATGCCGTCTTTGAGATGGATGACGTTGAAGTTGATTAGGAGTCCGAGTTTATGGTGGGAGAGTTTGAGGTAGGTTAGGAGTTGGGCGGTATGGATGGGATGCAGGGCGTCAACGGCTTTGAGTTCAACCATGACTTTGTTTTCGACGAGGAGATCGACTCGATATCCACATTCAAGACGAATCTCTTCATAAACTAACGGTAATGGTTTCTGGGGTTCAAAGTTTAAGCCTGCTTTGTTGAGTTCATACCTCAAACAGGCTTCGTAGGCTGACTCCAATAAACCCGGTCCTAACGCCGTGTGTACCTTCATCGCCAACCCAATAACTTTTCCCGACACCTCATTCTCAGTCATCCTCTGCGAACCTCTGCGTTGACCTCTGCGTTCCTCTGCGTTTAATAATAATTCCCCACTTTGCGATGGTGAACCGCCGTTAATGCATCTGCCTTAGACACTCGTCCGGCGTCAATAGAGGCGTAGACAATCCAATGGTCACTCAACTCCATCCGACTTTCCACCTTACATTCCACATAAGCCAACGCATCGGTGAGAATCGGCGATCCATTCGTCGCTGTTTGCGTTTTCACCCCTTCAAACCGATCGGCACCTGGGGGAAACCGTTTGAGGAAGTGCTTCATTAATGCCTGATAATTCCCCTCTTCTAGAATATTTAGCACAAAGCGATCGCTAACTTGCATTAATGACTCAATCGCCCGATCCTTCGCCACCGCAATGGTTAAGCCCAGGGGTTTGAAGCTGGCTTGGGATACCCAGGAGGCTAACATGGCACTCTTAATGTCACCTTTTTGGGCGGTAATAATATAAAGTCCGCCACTGATCCGTCCTAGGGCTTTGTCGAGGTCACTATCCAGGGATTTCCGTTGCTTAATTTCGCGATCGCGAGTAAGCAGTTGCCCCATATCAGTTCCGGCTTCTTCGCAGAGTTGATAGGTGGCTTCGGTTGGGGTTTCTTTGACCCGAATCGCGGCAAATCCTTCTTTGAGTCCCAGGTTGCGGAATTGACCCAGTAGGGGGTCAATGGGTTCGTCATCTCCGCCATAGGATTCAAACAAACCCACCGTTTGCTTGGATTTTACGGCAGCGAGGATGGTACTCACGGCGGCGGTGGCGGCTTTATTCGAGGCGGGAGGCATGGCGATGGCAATTCCCCCGGCGCGACTGACGGTTTCTTGGACTTCTTGTGGATCAGCCGATTTTAAGTCCATCATTTCCACACCCACCCCAGTTTTGGTAATGCCTCGGGCAATGGCTTGGGAAAGGCGATCGCTATAGCCGTAATCGGACACATAAAAGACGACGACGGAGGTTTCTGCTTTTGCCTGGGCTTTACTCCAGCGCCGATACCGATCTACCCATTCGCCGACATGATGCAATAATAGGGGACCATGACCCGTGGCAACGGTGGTTACGTCTCCTAGTTTATCCATCCGTTTTAGGGCGGAGAGAACGGAACGGGCATTGGGTGCCATTAAGCAGTCGTAGTAGAAGCGAAAGTCGGCTTCTATGGCACTCATGTCTTCGTCGTAGGTGCTGTCGGAACAGTAATGCATACCAAAGGCATCACAGGTAAACATCACTTGGGTTCCAGCATCGTAGCTGAAGATCGTGTCGGGCCAATGGAGGTTGGGGGCATTGACAAATTTCAAGACATGCCCTTTACCTAAGTCCAGTTGATCACCGTTTTTGACAATTTGCCGTTTGAAGGGGTGATGCACCAAGTCTTCCAGGAATTGAATCGCCACTTTTGATCCCACGACGGTAATCTCTGGTGCGAGTTGGACGATATCCTTGACTAAGCCACTGTGATCGGGTTCTGTGTGGCTAATAATCAGATAATCAATCTGGCTGGGGTCAATCAACCCCTTGAGGGTATCTAAGTAAAGTTCACGAAACTTTTCATGGGAGGTATCCACCAGGGCAATTTTCTCACCCCGAATCAGGAACGAGTTATAGGTGGTGCCGTTTTGCAGCCCAAACTCAATATCGAAGCGATCGCGATCCCAGTCTAAGGAACGGATCGCCGTTGTATCTGGCGCGATTTCCCCCGTCTGCATGGTTAGGCGCTTCTGGGTGCGATCGGTGAGTACTACCATTGATGTTGACTCCTGTATCAGCAACGTTTATTAAAACGATTTATATTTTCTTCATTTTTACACGATCAACCCTAGGGGCTTTATCAGAAATCCTTATAGGTTCTGAGTAGAAATACCTATCACGGCTTTTGAGTGAGTCGGATTAACTGCACCGAATCGTCATCATAGAGAATAGGTAGAGTGTAGACAATTCTGCTTGTATTGATACTTGTATTAACCGAAAATTCTATGAACCAGCCTGAAGAAACCTTTGAATTGCGCTTGCATCCACGGGTGACTGAGACAATATCACTCAAGATTCCCGCAGACACAGTGGAGTCACTTAAAAAAGTAGCGGCTAGTCGAGATATGTCATTGGATGCTCTATTAAAGTTTTATATGGGTCAAGGATTACGATATGATTTAGCTAAAATTCTTGACTCAAAACTATCACATTAAATCATTTATATCAAGCCCCCACTCGTACACGAGCCGCTTTGAGAGTTACTCGATTTCGTAACGCTTGGTATAACTCTATCTCCTCGGATTCATGCCAAAAGAGAACAACTAAACCATATCGTTGTTTATCGTCAAATCCTGTCGAGAATCTTTGCTGACAACCGACAACAAAATGAATAACTGGTTCCGTCTCACCATCAGGTATTATTAGTTTCGGTTTTCTTGACCACTTTATCCTTCTAACTTGCAGTGTTGACCACTGAACGTCAGTTTTGGGAGGTCGTAGTTTTATTTCCTTGCCAGGAGGAAGAAGATCAACATCTTGTACGGCATTTTTAGCTCGATATATTTCCACCTCTTCAGTCGTTAGTCCATGCAATGCCTCAATCCACATTGTATTGGCAAGATACTCTTTTCGACTGGATTGAACTGGAGGGTCATAAGCAAGTGCAACCGTGATACCTCTCTTTCCTTTGGTGAAAAGAAACACTTGAGGAACAGCTACACGATAGATGTGAAGTTTATCTAACTCAACCTCATCCATCGCAATTAAACGAACTTGATTTTTTTTAGACCAAGTTAAGTCGTCTACTGAACACATTCCGTAACCCACTAAACGAAGTGTTTCTTTCTCATCATCTAACCAATCTGGAGGACATGGAGGGGCAATAGTTGCGCTACCCACCAACGCACGAATTAAATTCGCAGATGGTTTTTGACCAAGAGTTGCCTTTAAGCTAACAGCAGCAATGGCAGCAGCATGAGCAACGTGGGGACAGGCAAAAGAAGTGCCATTTCTTGCGGTAATAAATCGTCCATTGCTCTCTCTTTGCAGGGTTGGCTCTCCTAAAAATATGAAAGACCGATTCCAACGGGGACTACCTCCAGCCATTGTCTGAATTGCCCAATTTCCTCCATAGGCTACAATTTCGGGTTTAACTGCAAAATTTGTGACTCCATAAACAAGCCCCGGACCAGTTCTCGTGAAGGGTGCTGGTGCATTAGCTGGCACACCTGCGAAAGCATCTTTTAACCGAGGACCTGTATTCTGTTGGTGATGCCCCAGTGCATCTGATCTAGCTATTGCACCAACGGTAAGAACAAGAGCGGCTGTACTAGGATTACAAATTCTTTGATTCTCATCATTTAATAAATTTTCTCGGATAGCTTTCTGAGCTTCCTCTCTTGTATAAACGGCTTCTGGTATCGGAGGGTCTGGACGGTTCCCAGTAGCTTGAACGATAACAATATCTAGTTCTCTCGCTAATTCATCGAGTTTCTCTGCCCACTGAAACTGCCCCCCTCGACGGTATACTTCATCTCTTGAAGCAATTGAAAGATTAAATATTGAACACTGCCTTTCATGAACAAAGTATCGAATAGCATCTTCGATAATCAACTCTGCACGGCGGTTTGCTGGGATATCAACTTCTTTTGAAATACGATTATGGCATAGCACTTTCGCACTACAAATCCTAACTCTAGGTTGCCATTGGTGACTTTCGATACACTTGGTAATATCACCGTGGACAACTAAACCTGCAACCGAGGTTCCATGACCATTCAAGTCAGTTGTCGTGTTTTCTCCAGTATCAAAATCCCGCTCTTCAATCACCCAATTTGCCAGTAATGGATGTCCTGATATCACACCACTATCTACTACACAGACAAGAGGGTCGTCATCCAAAGGAATTGGTACAGGGTCAGGAAGTGTAATCTCACCAAAGATTTGCGAGTAAGCTTGTGACAATTTAGGAGGAAGATCAACACGAGCAACCCAGTCTAACTCCAGAAGAACTTCAGCTAATTGTCTAGAACCATAAACTTTAATTAGCAGCAAACTGGATGTGCGTACTTCCTCTGTTAATGCACCGCCATACTTGGCACACATTGAGCGGATATCATTTAGCACTTGGCGAGCATCTGAGGGATCTCCAGGATGCCAAAGATCAACATCTACATAGAATGACTCAACATCAGGAAATCCCTCTTCACGGAGACGCACTCCAATTCTTTCATCTCGCGATACAGAACGCACGGCTTGTAGAGCGTCACAAAATTCTTGCCTCTTCTTTAAAGGCAAAACTTCAATATTATTAGCTTCTGTTCTATAGAGTCGAATCTCTTCTCGTAAATGCTGACGAGACGTTTCAGTAGGAAATTGAACAAGAAACCGATATCGTTCTTGGTTTCCAACCTTATCCTTATATTCGCTAACAACCCAAGCCTTAAAACGCTGCTCAAAAATCTCTCGCAGATCAAGATTGACACTATTGAACTCTAAAACGAAAAGTTTGGAAGGCTCTATTCCACAACCTTGACGAACTTGAGATATTTGTTGAACTGCCTCAGTTATACCTTGAGAAACATCTTGAGCATGTTGATGAAGGTCTTCTGGTGTGGGAGGTTTTGGTCTGGGAAACTTATGGTTTGCTCGCCGCCTATCGGGTTGACGTCTTACATCCCGAACAAACTCAATGTGCAAATACTGACCCGAACCCGGTTTAAGTGTTGGCATAATTTTTTAATCTTTATCAATTGTTGCTATAGGACTCTTATATGCTTTTTCCAGGATAGCCTGACGATAAGAATATCGAGAGACAGCTTCCGCCACATCTTCCTGGGTGATTTGCCGAGTACCCTGAATAGCACATGACTTACGGATATCGAGACAAACTCGCTCGGCGTCTGCATAAGTTGAGTTGGAGAGATGACTCACAATTTCATTGACTTGTGACGCTTGAAATTTTAGAGGGACTAGTCTTTTTTTGACCAACTGCTTAAGCTGCTCATTCGTCGGTTTCTCGAAACGAATTATATCATCAAACCTTCTCCAAACGGCTGGATCTAAAGCCTGCTCAAAGTTTGTTGCCGCAATAACCAGTGATCTGCCACTGAAGTTATCCACAATTTGGAGATATGAATTGACAACTCGCTTAATCTCACTATGCTCTGTCGGATCGTCCCGCGAACGACCTATAGCGTCAAACTCATCAAAAAACATCACCCACTGTCCTCTTTGAGCATAGTCAAAGACTCTGCGGAGATTAGCAGCCGTTTCTCCTAGCAGTGATGAAACAACCGCATCAAAGCGAACATATAGCAGAGGCAATCCTAATTCTGCGGCAATGGCTTCGGCTGCTGCTGTTTTACCACATCCAGATGGACCACAAAACAAAACCCGTCGCACTGGGAGCAAGCCATTCGCCTCTAGCACTTCCCATTCCCGAAATTCACGCATAAGCCTTTCAATAGAATGCCGGATCTCTTGGCTCAAAATCAGATCATCCAGATAACGGCTCGTCCACTTTGGCTCCAGTAACCCGACTCCCTTGTCGGCATCTCGCGGAATAGGTTCAAACGGTGTCAGATTAAACTGTTGTCCTTGTTCTATATACCCGTTCCCATTCTTCAGAATTCGCTCTAGCTCGTTTGCCAAAACGATATGATGCTTCTTTCTCTCCTGTTCAATAATTTCTGCCGCTGCCTCACGGAAAGCTCGGTCATCACGCTTTTGGTAGCTCTGTAGGAGTTTTTTTAACAGATCTGCTCTTGCCATTGTTCTCTTTATACGCTACCTAAGCGTCGTTAACCTAATAGGAAAAACATAGTTTGCACTATCCTCAACTGTATTTAGGATTTAACTGGAGTTGAGATAGGCTATGGCTTTACTGAATTAGTTCAATTGTACTATAACAGGGGTGCCAAAACTATTAAGATTTGATGATCAACAGGACGATTATCTCCTTTGGCTCAACTGTAGATAGGCTATCATCTTTACGTGCGATCGCCTGATGGACTATTATCACATTTTTACAACGCCTGTATTGCACCCAAGCAGAACATTAATACTATACTTCAAGTCAATTCGTCGCAGATAGAATCAAAGCGAAATTCCCTATCTGAGTAAATAACATGACCAAATTAACTCTAGAAATTCCCGATAACCTTGCCGAAGTGTTGCGAGTACCACCTACAGAACGCCTTCCCCGTCTGCGTCAGGAACTTGCCATCCGCTTATACCAAAAGGGAATACTATCCTTCGCTAAAGCCCGATAACTTGCAGAAATGACTAAATGGCAATTTCACGAGTTGTTAGGTCAAGAAGGGATTGAACGAAGCTATGATCTAAAAGAATTAGAAGCAGACCTGGAAACACTAGAGTATTTGGGTTGAAGCCCATTAAGCTGATGTGGATTTAAATTGGGTATTCCCTATTCCCTGTTACACACCGAGTGAAGCCGAGGTGTTCCCTGTTCCCTTTGTAGAATTTAATGATGCCAACCTCAATACTGAACAGCTTACTGAAAAGAGCGATCGCGCCTCTACCTAAAGTTATAAAAACACCCAATCCAATCATCCTCTTAAGTTAGAGGCATATAGGATCGTATTTTTGCTAAAAGATACCCAATACATCAAAACCTTAGAGAATTGGGTGTCATGAAAAACACTATACTTTATTCTGTCCAACACCTTAAACCAATATTTTCCTGGCTATCTGTCGGCATATTTGCCAGTGCTGTTGGTGGAAGTATTGCCCCACCTGCAAAAGCACAGAACTACTCAGATATCCAAGGTCATTGGGCGCAACAGTGTATTCAAGGACTGACTCAACAAGGAGTAGTCAGTGGTTATCCGGATCAAACCTTTCGACCGGATAATGTGATTACTCGCGCTGAATATGCGGCGATGATTGACCAAGCATTTCCGAATACCTCCTTAGAACGAAATGCGATTAATTTTCAAGATGTCTCAGCCTCGTATTGGGGTCAAAATGCGATTCAAAATACCTATCGCAAAGGATTTCTCTCTGGATATCCGGGTCAAGTCTTTAAACCCAATGATTTGATTCAACGGGTAGAAGCTTTTGTCGCCCTCGCCAGTGGGTTAGATTATGATAGTCCGGCTTCCCCAGAATCCCTACTTAACGCCACTTACACGGATGCCCAAGAGATTCCTGAATACGCCGAAGGAAAAATTGCCGCCGCCACTAAAAAAGGCATTCTAATCAGTCCTCCTAAGCCAGATGTGCGACTGATGGGACCTACTGATCCGGCAACGCGGGCGCAAGTTGCTGCCGCATTATGTCAAGTTAAAAATGTGTCCGGTGTACCCGATAGTTACGTCGTGAATGCCCAGCAACCTGAAGAAAATTCTCCTATCGCCCTCAGCCAAACCTGCACCAATGAGGCGGCGGGTTATACGGTCAATTATCCCCAAGGTTGGGTGACAAATTCGGGATCAGTGGTAGAACAATGTAAGGTTTTTGATCCAGAATCAATTTCATTACCTGAACAATCTGAAAGTTTCGATGAAGCTGTGCATATCCGAGTTGATCGGGTTCCCTTTGAACGGGTAGCTAGTACGGATAACCAGTCGAGTCAAGAACTTTCTCGCCGTCAAACGACTATTGATGGGTATCAAGCGGTGGTTGTTGAAAATAAAGCTACAGGGATAGGATTAATCCCTGAGGGAGTTCGGTCTTATTTATATTTCGTCGATCTCGATGGGCAAACTCTGATTGGGACGACCTATGATATGCAAGGTCAACGCTATCAACGCAATAAACAAGTGTTAGACCAGATGATGAATAGCCTGAGTTTTAACCGTTAAAGTTTCTTCGGTAACTCGCTATCCACTTCGGGAAAATAGCGGCGGATTACGGAACAATCAAATTTTGACATGATAGAGGAGGCGGGTTCACGTTCTAGTAGGAATTCAAACGCCGCCTCGACTAATTGTTCGGGTGAAACTTTACCTTGCGACCATTGGTTATAGTCGGATTGACTGAGGGTGACATCGTAGTTATACTCGCGATCATTTTCTAGTTTCACCTGATAAGACCAGCCGTTGTCACGTTCAGTTGCGGATTGGATGGTGATGTTAGCCATATCTACCGTTTGTCTGGTGTGCTTTGGTGTTGGATGATCGGCAGGACAACCCAACAGTAGCTAGACTATCATCCCTGGATGCGATCTATCTGTAGTGGACTGACACAGCTAAAATCGTGGAATAGATTTGACGTTTAAACCGGGCGCAAGTCCTTGCGCCCCTACAATTCTAATCCACCAAATAAGGTGTATCACGCCGCCATCGTGTGTTAGCGGAGCGTAACGCACCGCATAATAAGTTAGTCCCAACTAAATATGCCACTCGGCTAACTCTTCCAAGGTGAGGTTTAGTAAATCACACAATATTTTCATTTGTGCAGGATATAGCTTGGGAATATGCCTGCCAGCTTCCCAGTTTTGCACCGTTGTTATCGTTACATCTAATTCATGAGCCAGTTGCCGTTGCGTCAAATTTAACGATTCTCGTCGTTGTTTCAGCTTTTCTCCCAAATTAGCCATTGCTACCTGATACATAAACAACTTAACTCAGTTGACTTGGTTAAGTTTTCCATTTAAGATGAAGGCATAGTTTCAAACAGTCAGAAAGCCAGTGCATCCCGGCTACCAACCTCTTAGCACTGGCTCTGACTCCAATTTCAGATGGAGACAAGTCAATTATGCCTTATAAAGAACGCCTTTATCCTTGGGTGCTGGTTCGCCTGCTACCCAAAATGAAAGGAGTCACTGTAGCACAGTATCGTAGCCGTTCCGATGCTGACGGTCATTTGTGCATACTCCGTCGTCTGATGCCGAATGCCCAATTTGTGGTGATGTTTAATCCTGGCTTACCACCAGAGTATCAGCCGAACTCGCGCTAGTGGTGTGACACAGCTTAAATCGTGGAATAGATTTTACGGTTAAATCGGGCGCACGTCGGTACGTAAAAGGGCGCACGGAGGGTGCGCCCCTACAATTTCTGAATGTAAGCGTCATCTATTAAATTAGATGTGTCACGCCAGTAGGATAAAATTCAATTCTTCACTCATGGCAACATCTTCTTGGAAACCTAAAGGTACATCTCTCCCCTCAACCATAATTATCCGGTTGGGCAAGTTTGTCTGGACGACAATGTGGCAGATTATGATGTCCAAACTAGCACCGCCCAGCAAAAAGGGAGAATACATTCGCCCAGAGAGTCAGTTTAGACAGGCGATTGGTACAGACGCCGGAAATCCCTATCCACCCGCCCCAGGGCGCTATACTCTGTTTGTGGGACTCGGATGTCCTTGGGCGCATCGAACGCTGGTTGTTAGGGCACTGAAGGGATTGGATGAGGTGATTGGAGTATCGATTGTCTCGCCATCTTCAGATCAGGGAATTTGGGTGTTTGAGAAACCCGAAGAGGGCTGTCACACGTTGCCGGAATTATACCAGTTAGCCCAATCCGGTTACAGTGGGCGTTCGACGGTTCCAGTCTTGTGGGATAACCAGACGAAAACGATAGTTAATAATGAGAGTGCCGAGATTATTGTTATGCTCAACTCTCAGTTTAATCAGTTCGCAAAGAATTCTGCACTGGACTTGTATCCAGAGGATCTGAAGTCCGCGATCGATGAGTGGAATGATAAGATTTACCATACGGTGAATAATGGGGTTTATCGCTGCGGTTTTGCCCAATCTCAAGAGGCTTATGATCAAGCCTGTGATGAATTGTTTACTACACTCAATGAAATTGATGCGGTGCTAGAGACGAATCGCTATTTATGTGGGGATAGAGTGACGTTGGCAGATGTGCGTCTATTTACCACCCTATTCCGTTTTGATATTGTTTACTATGGACTCTTTAAGTGCAACCGTCGTCGGATTAAAGACTATCAAAACTTAGGGGTTTACCTGCGCGATTTGTATCAGCTTCCGGGGGTTGCGGATACCTGTGATTTGGAGAGTGTTAAGCGAGATTATTATGGGAATTTGTTTCCGCTGAATCCTGGCGGAATTATCCCCAGCGGTCCCGATGTGTCTAGCCTTATGGAACCTCATGGTCGAGAGACTGTGGGCAAAGCTTCAGTGAGAAGCTAAGTAGGGTCTGCTGAATAAGTCTTGTGGTGGCAATAGGCAATAGGCAATAGGCAATAGTTTCAACATCTCGACTTACAAAGAACGTTTGCCATGGTAAAAGTTCTTGGTAAAATCCTGTCCAACGTCCAGTAGTTAAGATGGGCTAAGTGTAGTTACTAGACCACCATTCTCGCACAATACGTCCGTCGCGTTATAGTGCTGCCACAAAACCCGATAGAGATGTAAAGGCGAAGTCTTACCCTTCACCCAAACAGGTGGTATTTTTTCGAGGGGAATACTCGGATCACCCAGCTTATCAAACGTACTTTGAGCGATTAAAATTTGCCCAGCTTGAGCCACGTCACAAATTCGACTGCTCACATTTGTTGTATCCCCAATTGTGGCATATTGAATCATATTTTTAGAACCAATATTTCCAGCCGCGACTGTGCCTGTATTCAAACCAATGTGAATTTGAATCGGTTGTCGGTTTTCGCGAATCCATTTTTGATTTAAGCGAGAAACTGCCCATTGCATTTCAATCGCTGCTTGTACCGCTAAATCCACATCATCGGGTTGGCGATACGGTGCGCCCCAAATTGCTAGAATTCCATCACCAATGTACTTTTCTAACGTTCCTTCGTAAGGAAAAACAATCTCTTCTACAATGACTTGGAAATACTCATTCAGCATTTCAACAATCTGACGCGGTTCCATTTCCGCCGACATTTGCGTATAGTTGCTAATATCGGCAAACAAAGCCGTCACTTCTGTCTCCACCGTGGCTAAATTACCTTCTTCCCGTAACTTGCGACTCACCGATTGAGGAAAGAATCGTTCCAACTTTGCTCTCATTACTTCCTGTTCCTGCATCTTTTTATACAGGCGGGAATTTTCAATCGCGATCGCGGCTTGGTTGGCTAGACAGGTTAAAAACTCTAAATCCTCATCAGAATAGATATCAGTCATAGATAAATTATCCACATACAATACGCCAATTACCTCATCTGCGGGCTTCAGAGGAACACACATTGCGGCATGAATCCCTTGTTCAACAATAGAGATTGAATCGTTAAATAAGCCATCTTTGCGAGCATCACCTGTGAGAATTGCATCGCCCTGTTCACGGACAAAATCAGTAATTTTACTACTGTAAAAATTTTCGTCAGTCGGGATGCCAGATCGCCAGTTTACGGCTTTTTGTTCCAGAACACCACTGATTTGATTAACCATCAAAATAGTGACGCGATCGATATGCATAATTTCAAATAGCAAATCGACGATTTTTTGCAGCAATTGATCAGGATCTTCGGGAGAGGATAATTGTTTACTGACTTCCAGTAAAATTTGCAATTTATCAACCGTTCGTTGATGAGCATCTTGCTGCTTCAGTTTAATAATAGAGTTTTCTGACTTATCTGGTTGCAATAAATCAGTGATTGTAATTCGAGTTTTTTCCGGAGAGACTTGCTTGACAATTGAAATTTCCGTATCAGCGTCCGATGATACGGTTTTCTCAACCTTAGGGATTTGCTGTACAAATTTAAACGATACATCCCCTAAACGAATAAAATCTCCATCCTTAAGTTGACATTGTTCAACTTTAAACTCATTCACAAACGTACCATTGAGGCTATTGAGATCCCGAAGTATCACAGCGTCAGGGGAGAGCAAAATCTGAGCGTGGTAACGGGAAAGATAGGTATGGTCAACTACAATAGTGTTATCCTCTTCCCGCCCAATCGTATTCGCGCCCCAAGTTAATGGATAGATTTGCTTGTGCAAGATTTCACAAGTACAGATTAAGTAAGTCACTTTTTTAAAGAGATAAGACTGTCAAAAAATAGTCTTATTTAATGGTTCTATTTCACTATTCTGACTACAGGGATTCTTTCAGATAGATATGTGTTAGGAGTTGGTGAGGAATTGGTAAAGAGTCTATAAAGTGGTCATTTGTCATTTGTCATTTGTCATTTGTCATTCGTCATTCGTCATACTCGCTTTCATCGAGAAGCAAAGTACGTCATTCGTCCTTTGTTAATTGTTCATGGTTCCGCCGGAAAATTTATTCTCTCCCTCATCTTCCCCATCTCCTTCATCTTCCCCATCTCCTTAAAACGGAAATGCCTCAGGGGGAGCAATATCATCTCCTGCTTGTACACCAGTTTGACTCGATTTAATCCCCGGCTTATGGGTAGATTTGCTAGTTTCAGCTCTTGGAGAAATAGAGTTTTGACCCGAAGGAACAGGTTCAGGTTCCGCTGTATTTTGTGGTGCTGATTGTTGATTCGACATCCAGTTAAGTCCTCCCACTGCTCCTGCAATCAGCGTGGCATAACCTAGATATAAATGAACAGATTTAAGGTGAAACCCTGTCGCTACAGGATCTTTATACCAGGAAGGAATCACAGACTTGACCGGATCAATTTCCGGCAAAGATAAGGCTAATGCTACACCATCTAACCCTAGAGCATAACCAAGTCGGCGAATAAAACCACGAATATAAATATCCTCGGGTAGCTGAGCCAAACTACCCGTTTCTAATGCTTCAATTTGATGAATGGGGACTAAGGTTTGGCGATGTAGTTGCTGAAGGCTCAAAGAGCGGGATTTACGCGCTCGTCGTAGTTGTTGACCAATTTGCTGCAACATCTCTTCCCGTTCTAGGGAAAGCTTTTGCGCGGCTAATTCTGCTTTGGAGCGTTTTTTACGCGACTGCGTTTCTCCAATCTCTCGATCCGCTAAACTGGGCGATAAGTTGGTCTCAACCCTATGGGACATCGTTTCTTTCGAGCCAATGGGACATTGCCTCTCTTCAGTTTGGGGAATCTCCAACTCCTCCTCTTCGGTTTCTGTCGGTTGATTCATTCCGTCAGAAGTCACAGGAGTCACAGGAACAACCTTATACTGTCTGGCAAATTCCTGAAATGTCAACCTTACGGCTTCTCGCCCCACCGCCTTGACCAGAATATGAGCGTTGCTTGAGGCTTCTCCTAACATCGTTTGTAACCCAGCCATGGTGCGGCGGTAAACTTCACTATCGATGAGTTCCGCCTCAATCTGATTCAGAATAGACCGCAATCCTTCCTGAGAAAGTTCAATGGTTGAGCTATCGATAAAACCATTACCATACGTAGGTTGCATTACCATAACTTGCTCTTGCTCGTTGTTGTTTACATATTTAAGGATGAGGTACTCCAGAGTAAGGGATTCGGTTGGATAGGATGAATTCCCTACTCCTTTTGGGCGGTCAAATCCTAGCATCCTTACCTCCAACATTATTGAATGAACACCAAAGCCGGAGTTTGGAGTTCATTCATCTGACCCGCAACAATTGTTAATAAATTGATAAGGGTACCGAAGGCGTTTGATTACCTTTTTCTGTCATCAAGGCATTCATCCGGATAATCTGATACTAAATCCGGGTTAACTATTTCCTTTTTGGTAAGGACAAGGCAGATGTTAGAGGGCAGATAGCAGATGGCTTCCAGGAAACAGCACCCCGGTGATACAAGAGGTTAATGAAGCAGATTTGGTATGAGTTATGGCAAACTAATCAACGTATGATCCAACGTATGATCAATGATAAAAACCCCTTCATGCTAGATGAAGGGGTCTTATTACATCTGAAAATTGAATTTAGAAATGGAGCCTACGGGAATTGAACCCGTGTCCGCATTGGGTATTTACCTACCGATCATTCACAGGTTTAGCCCTTCTCATCCTCAGGGCGGGAACCATCCATTATCCCGGATGGTGGGATGCTTTGGTTAGGTCTTTGCTAGCCAGCCGACCAAAGACAGCTAACTAGCGCATCCGTTGGGGTTGTGTCCTTAGCCCTTAACGGAGTCAGACTAAGAACGCTCGAACCTATGAGAGGTGTTTAAGCGGCTACAGGAGCTGCCTTACGAGCAAAAGGAACGATGTTGTTCGCAGTTACTTTTTTTTGAGTCCGGGATTTACGAGAGAAGACTCACTCTCGACCTGTATCACGGGTTGGCTTTCACCAACACGTCGAAACCATTAAGGCCCCCTGTGATATATTCTCATTTTAATCAAAAGTTTGGCGATCGACCACCGTAACCTGAGGATTGGGGAAGTGCGAGAGTTTTGACCCTTGACGACTGAAGGCATAGTTTGTCGGGGCGAGTTTCACTACAACTCAACCTGTCCTGATCGAGTGTTGACCGTCTGGGAATTGGCGATTGGCGACGGGCAATGCATCCGATACCCAAAATAACTGTATTCAATGTTACAAAAAATTTATTGATGGGAGTGTAAAACTAAATCGCGATTATCTCCGGAACCTCAATGAAGTAAGCCGGAGCCGGATAGAAGATGCTAACACGCCGAGTGACTTTCAGACTTTATCCAAATAACTCCCAATGCGACAAACTCCATTGGGCAAGAAAAATGCACTGTGACCTATACAATGCGGCTATTGCAAACCGTAGGACACAGTACAAACACTTTGGTCATTCTGTTGATTATTTTGAACAACAGAACTGTTTGCCTGAGTTTAAAAAAGTTTGGGTTGAGTATGCAGAATTAGGTTCTCAGACGTTACAAGCTACATTAAAACGTGTCGATATAGCCTATCAACGTTTTTTTAAGGGTTTGGGTAAATATCCCAAATTTAAAGCCAAACGACGATATGCAGGTTGGACATATCCTAATAAACAAAGTTGGCGGGTCTCCTCTAATGGCAAAAATGGTCATCTAGAGCTGAGAGACTTGGGAGAGAAAATTCATATCCGAGGTACAGCCAGGACATGGGGAATTCCAACAACCTGTACAATTTTCTTTAGGAATGGTAAATGGTATGGATCAATAACTGTACAATGTAAACCAACTCGTCAAACGGGTACAGGTTCTATTGGAATAGATTTGGGTTGTAAAGACGCGATAACTCTTTCGACTGGTGATAAAATTCCTAAACCAGACTTTATTAAGGAGGGACATAAAAAGGTTAAGGTGGCTTCAAAGCGTTTGAGACGCAAGAGAACCCCTAACAGGAACAAGAAAATTAAAGCCTCAAGACGCTGGAAAAAGGAATGGAAGAGAGTTTCTAAACTCCAACGGAAAGTCACCCGACAGCGGGAAGATTGGCTGCACAAGACAACCAGCGATCTAGTCAGCAGTAATAGCCTAATCGCTGGTGAACAGCTAAATGTCAAAAAAATGACAGGCAAAGCCAAGAAGGGTAAACGAAAACGACAGAAAGCTCGATTAAATCGGTCTATCCTTGACGTTGGTTTTGGTATGATTGGAGACTTGTTAACCTATAAAGCGGCTGAAGCTAATGGCTTTTATGTCGAGTCACCAACACAGAAACTCAAACCTACTCAGCGATGTGCTAAGTGCTGGGAACTGACTCCCAAGACCTTAGCAGATAGAGTTCATGTTTGCTCTAATCCCGACTGTAATCATGTTGAGGATAGAGACGTAAATGCTGCTCAAGTCAACGAGATTTGGGCAAGGGGGCAGGAACTGTCCTCTTTAGACGCCGAGTTGCCTAGCTCTACTACATACGGAAGTATGAAGCAACTAGGGGCGAAGAAACGTCAGAAACAGCGACTTCAACGAAGTAAGTCGCCGTAGTTCATCGTGTCATGCTGGTCTGGTAAATCTGGTACATATAGAGAAACGTAAGTGAGGAGCTAGAATCTTGAAAAAGGTAGAAGCGATTATTCGACCCTTTAAGCTCGATGAAGTTAAAATCGCCTTGGTCAACGCTGGAATTGTCGGGATGACGGTTTCGGAAGTTCGGGGATTTGGACGCCAAAAAGGTCAAACCGAACGTTATCGAGGTTCTGAATACACCGTTGAGTTCCTACAAAAGCTTAAGGTGGAGATTGTCGTCGAAGATGCCCAAGTCGATATGGTAGTCGAAAAAGTGATTGCTGCGGCTCGCACGGGGGAAATTGGCGACGGAAAAATCTTCATCAGTCCCGTTGAGGAAATTGTCCGGATCAGGACGGGTGAACGGAACCTGGAAGCTGTTTAAATTACCTTATGAATTATGGATTAAAAATTAATTTTTCTAATTCATAATTCATAAGAGTTGGTTGAACTGGGGGAGGAGTAATTCAAAGGCTTTGCCCCGGTGACTGTAGCGTCGCTTCAGTTCCGGAGTCATTTGGGCAAAGGTTAATCCCTGTTCTGGCACGTAAAAAATTGGATCGTAGCCAAAGCCACCTGTACCCAAGGGAGCCTTGAGAATTTCACCTCGGCACACGCCTTCCACTTCTAAGGCGATTGTGCCATGAGGACGAGCGATCGCGATCGCACAAACAAACTGCGCCCCCCGATTGGATGTATCCCCCAGTTCGGACAGCAACCGCTGAATCCGTTCAGCATCGGTTTTCCCGTAGCGTGCTGAATAAATACCAGGCGCTCCGTTCAAAGCATCTACTTGCAAGCCAGAATCATCGGCGATTGACCATTCACCCGTGGCTTGGGCGACACCTAAAGCTTTGAGACGAGCATTTGCTGCAAAGGTATCGCCTGTTTCCTCAATCTCGATTTCCGGTGGCTTAAGCTGCAATTCCCAGGGCAAATCACCGAGATATGCCTGCATCTCGCGTAATTTACCTGGATTTCCAGTGGCAACAATTAGGTTGGTCATTTGTCATTTGTCATTCGTCATTTGTCATTTGTTAGGGAACAGGGAACAGGCAATAGGCAATAGGCAATAGGCAACACCTCGGACTTCGGCGTGAGCGCGGACCCCTGAGCCTGTCGAAGTTCAGTCGAACGCTTACGATGGTCAGTGAGCTTGGTCGAACTGCGCTCGGTAACACGCTCGGTGTGTCTTATGGAATAGGGTAATGGGCTATAGAAATTTTGTCTCCCATCTCCCCCCGCTCCCTCTGCTCCCCCCGCTCCCTCTGCTCCCTCTGCTCCCTCTGCTCCCCCCGCTCCCTCTGCTCCCCCTGCTCCCTCTGCTCCCTCTGCTCCCCCCGCTCCCTCTGCTCCCTCTGCTCCCTCTGCTCCCCCTGCTCTCTTATCCCTGATTTCTATTTGCCCAATCGTTTGCCCAACTGAGGGTTTGACGCACTTGTTCTGGAGTGGAGGCTTCACAGTAAAGGCGTAAAACAGGTTCAGTACCACTAAATCGAATCAGTAACCAGCTACCATCAGCTAAGCGGAATTTATACCCATCGATTGTCTGACAATCAACAACGGCTTGACCATTAATTTCAGTGGGGGGTTGGGTTTGCAGTTGGTTGAGTAGACGCGATCGCTCATCCATTCCCGCTAGATGTAAATCAATGCGGTCATAGACTGAGGTATAACCTGTTTGCTCTTGTAAGCCTTGGTAAAGTTGGCTTAAATCCATACCCGATTCCGCGATCGCTTCCAACAGATATAGGGCAGAGAGTAAGGCATCGCGTTCTGGGATATGTGTTCCATACCCAATTCCACCGGATTCTTCACCTCCCAGCAAGACTTGGGTAGAAACCATGCGATCGGCAATATATTTGTACCCAATGGGGGTTTCGTGGAGGGGCAATTGATAAAGTTGAGCAATTTGGGGAATTAAATCCGAACCACTAATCGTTTTTACCACTTCCCCTGTCTCTTGCCGTCGGGATGCTAAATGTTCAATCAGAATCGGGATTAGAATTTGAGAACTGAGGAAATTACCTTGTCCATCCACTGCCGCAATGCGATCGCTATCTCCATCAAAGACTAATCCTACCCGTAATGTACCCTCCTTTTGCCGTCGGTGGGTACGGATTTGGCGGAAAAGTTGAGACAAATAACGGGGTAATGGTTCCGGCGCACCGCCACCAAATAAGGGATCACGGGAGCTATTGAGTTCCTGAATCGGTACATTTAAAATTTTGCTCAAGCCCCCTGCGGCTGCGCCATGCATGACATCGGCAAAGACAGTCAATTTACCTTGGCTAATCAGGTTCTGAATACTCGCCAAATTTATTTTTGAGCGCAGCGCATCACAATAACTTGACCAAGGATCAAAGGATTGGATTTTACCTGGCGTTGGCGCTGAGGTTGGGGGTTGAGCGAGTGTGGCTTCAATTTTTTGGGTAATTTCTGGCGGAACTGATCCCCCAAATGCCCCCTTCACTTTTAATCCCAGATAACTGGCTGGGTTATGGCTAGCCGTTAGAACCAAAGCACCTAGTGCATTCTGGTTATTTGCTGCCCAGCTAAATGCCGGGGTGGGCGCGTAACTTTCAGAAAGCAACACATCAAATCCCAAGGATTGGACAACCTCCGCCGTCTTTTTGGCAAAGGTTTCCGCCATAAAGCGCCGATCATAACCCACCACCACAGTCCGGCTACCGCTGGTTTTGCCATAACACTCAGCCAGAACTTGAGTAGCGGCTGTCGCGACTAACGCCACACGCTCAAACGTAAAATCGGCGGCGATCACACCTCGCCAGCCGTCTGTGCCAAACTTAATTTCATTCATAGTCCCTGCTCAAAAATAAGAATAAGATAATAAAGTGCTAAGACTGACGGCTGGATCTTAGCACCTGTTGCCCCAACTGTCTTGTTGGCGCAACATCGTTTAACCTAATCTCCAAAAAGTTTCCCGCCATAATCTCGCTCCGCAAGCGGTGAGATGAATTGGCAGAGGGAGAAAACTTGTTTTCATCTCATTAGCCAAGCATTCTAAGTCGTTATAGACGATCCTAACTTTACCCTGCTTGAGCCAACGTCTGGCGCGGCTAGCTTGGGTTGGCAAGCGCTAGCTCGCGTTAGGGTTGTTGAATCTCAGAGATTGCCGCTTCCGGGAAATTTGTCAGCAGCGATCGCAGCTTCATCCGCGCCACATAAGGCCAACCCCCTAATTCTTCAATATCTTTGAGCAGTGCATACAGGGTTTGTCGATTGTCGGGTAACGAGTCTTGAAATAGACCATCTCGGATCTCGCGGTGCGCCTCTTCCAGCGTCCGCAGCAGAGCCAACAGGGTTAACGTATCCCCTTTATGGTCATTGGCTAACGCCCAAATATCTGCTCTGAGTGCTTGCAATTTGACCTGTAGCTCCTGAGTCTCTAATTCATTACTCAAATTCATCCTACTCCTGTCACTTTTAGTTGTTTCCTGTCACCTGCTTGATTGAAAGCGTAAAAGTGTCGCTTCCCGTGTACAATGAAGCGAGAAAAGCTAAGGTTCACGCTTTCGGCATCATATAGGGAACAAAGCTTAAGTGAGCGATCGTTCCATTGGTTATGCGATCGCCGATAACTAGCGTGTGACCAAAACTATACCATGGTGTCAACGACCGCACACCTAACCGCTAGGTCAGGTGTAGGCTGATCAAAGCCTGTTGACCAGATGGCATCTTTTGGGGAGAAATCCCAGTGCGGCAATTTCGCCAAGCGTTGCCCACCTGCTTCGCTATCGGACGCTGACCCTCCGGGTTCTCCTCGTCCGCCCCTTTGCCGCATTTAAGGTGGAGTGAATTTAGGGTAACTTTCGTTGATATGGTAAGGATAGTTGCGGTTTTATTTGTATAAACCACAGCCTGATTCACTAGCTAATCACCATAAAAAAAATTTTCTTGTTTTAGAGATTGACGATTGAGGTTGACCATGAGGTATCGCGCATTGATTGTTGCCTTTTTGGCATTGTGTCTGGGGGTGTTAACAGCTTGTTCAGAAGCAACAGCGACTAGTCCTGATCAATTGACCTACGACCAGATTAGAAATACAGGATTAGCGAATTTATGTCCCCAGCTCTCAGAAACAACTCGTGGTTCTATTCCCATTGAGTCTGATAAGTCCTATCGAATTGTCGAGCTGTGTTTACAGCCAACCAGCTTCTTTGTCAAGGAAGAACCGACAAATAAGCGTAGAGAGGCAGAATATATCCCAGGTAAGTTATTGACCCGGGCTACCTCTAGCCTAGATCAAGTTGAAGGTTCCTTGAATCCTGGAGAAAATGGCAGCCTTATCTTTACTGAAGAGGATGGCATTGACTTTCAAGCGATTACAGTACAGCTACCTGGAGGCGAACAAGTTCCCTTCATGTTCACAATTAAAAGTTTGGTTGCCACAAGTCAGCCAAACATGACGAGCGTGAATACGTCTACTGACTTTGAAGGGGAATTTAAGGTTCCGTCTTATCGGGGTGCTGTGTTCCTCGATCCCAAAGGTCGTGGTGTAGCATCTGGTTATGATAATGCGATCGCGCTGCCTTCCAAAGCGGATGAAGAGGAATTCGTTCGCGCTAACGTTAAGCGCGTAGAGACCCGATCCGGTGAGATGTCTCTACAGGTTTCTAAGGTGGATAGCTTCACCGGTGAAATTGCTGGTACCTTTGAGAGCGAACAGACGGCTGATACTGACTTAGGTGCCGAAGAAGAACCTGAAGAAGTCTTGATTCGGGGAATCTTTTACGGTCGCGTTGAAGCTGAAGAAGCTTAACGGCTTAGGACTTCGGTACTAAACCGTCTTTGATTTAATTAATTAGGGGCATGGCGATAGTCATGTCCCTTTTCACAAAAGCCGAACTGTTGTAGAGAGGTTGCATGCAACCTCTCTACCAAATGATGCTCTACCTTACCTGTTCCCTGATAAATATGAAGAAAGGTTAAGCAAATTTACAAATTTTAACCTTAACTGGATTTTGCACTCACCCAAGACCTTGGTAGACTCAATATGCAGCTCTAAAAAATCGGCGCGGGTCGAGTCACCCCCCAATTGCCATATTCTCAAGTCCAAAATCGTAAGTAAGAGATAACGAGTACAACCAACTATGGTAGATACCCTTAAAAAACCTAGCTTTGAAGAAATCAGACCTGGCGTTAAATCCCCGGCGAAGGAGACCATTCTGACGCCTCGGTTCTACACGACAGACTTTGAAGCGATGGCGCAGATGGACATCTCGCCGAATGAGGATGAGCTATTGGCGATTCTAGAAGAGTTCCGTGCGGACTACAATCGCCACCACTTCGTCCGGGACGCTGAGTTTGAGCAGTCTTGGGAGCATATCGACGGTGAAACCCGCCGCTTGTTTGTGGAATTTCTGGAGCGTTCCTGTACAGCAGAATTCTCTGGATTTTTACTTTATAAGGAATTGGGTCGTCGGATCAAAGATAAAAGTCCGGTGCTGGCAGAGTGTTTCACCCTGATGTCTCGTGATGAAGCACGTCATGCTGGTTTTCTGAACAAGGCGATGTCAGATTTCAATCTGGCGCTTGATTTGGGATTTTTGACCAAAAATAAGAAGTACACCTTCTTCCAGCCGAAGTTTATCTTCTACGCCACCTATTTGTCGGAGAAGATTGGCTACTGGCGGTATATCACCATTTATCGCCATCTTGAAGCTCATCCTGAAGACCGCATTTACCCCATCTTCCGGTTCTTTGAAAACTGGTGTCAGGACGAAAATCGTCATGGGGATTTCTTTGATGCGATCATGAAAGCCCAGCCGCAAATGTTAAATGATTGGCAGGCGAAGTTATGGTCTCGCTTCTTCTTGCTCTCAGTATTTGTGACAATGTATCTAAATGACATCCAACGGTCTGGTTTCTATCAGTCGATTGGTTTAGATGCCCGCGAGTATGATAAGCATGTGATTCAGAAGACCAACGAAACGGCGGCGCGGGTATTTCCAGTGATTTTAGATGTGGAACATCCTAAGTTCTACGAACGTCTAGAACTCTGTATTGGCAATAACGAAAAGTTGACGGAAATTGCTAACTCCAACAGTCCAAAGTTCGTGCAATTTTTCAAGAAGCTGCCCTACTATGTCTCTAATGGCTGGCAGTTCCTGAGACTCTACCTGATGAAGCCCATGGAAGTTGCTTCTCAACAGGGCGTCGTTCGTTAAATAACTCCGTTCCAGACGGCATGGTATGATAGCGCGTCTGGAACGACCTCAAATTTGTCTCCGCTAAATTTAGTGACATCTTCCCTCGCTGACATCTTTATGATAGATAGCGAGGGTTTTTCCTATAATAGCGACTTTTGAATTTTAATCTGTGAATAAACAAGACTTAACGTTGAGTCAATAATATACTAGCTGACGACATCTTCTTCAGTTATTACAGCAGCCCTTGTTAACCCAGTGATAGTATCACTGGGTTTTTTGCCCAGGAGACTTCCCCGACTGTTTTGCCCACCAACTGCGATTAATAAACCAATGCTCTAGACTTTATTGAGCTTCCGTTGTAGGTAAGCGATCGTTTCTCCGACGGCTTCAAGCTTACCTCTCAGTTTCCACACACTTTCACTGTTTTCTCCTCTTGATTCGATGACATTAAGAGTCCGTTGGTATTCGGTCTGACGCTCTAACCAGTAATCTAAATCCTGACGAGAGACGGATGGAGACGGATCGGTAGAATTACTCAAGGTACTATCCTCAACTCAATACAAGTCAATTCTTACAATATCTCCTTTTTCACAAATCCCTGCTATTCTCATCAGCCAGATCAACTTCTACTCGCCACCTTGACTAAACCATCAAGTTCCCATTGCATCTGAGTACAGACTTTTTCATAGCAAGCATTGACATATTCGCGATCGCTAGCTGCATCCCGACCATACCATTCAAAAACAATCGGCGCACAAATACGAGTGTAAATTTGGACAGGTAAGGGAATATTGGGTAAAGGTCCAATCGCTAATCCCCAGGGTAAACCTAAGTAGATGGGAAACACTTCCGGATCAAGACCAAATAACCACGGGAAAAGTCCCCAATCGTGCAATTGTCGAATCTGGTCGTAAAAATCAGCCAAAACAATCAATGTATCATGAGCGCCATGGGAAATAACGGGTATAATCGGCACACCTTCTCGTAGTGCCAGCTTAATAAACCCTTGACGCCCCGCTAAATGGATTTTATTCCGCATGGTATGGGGACGAAAGACATCCTGCGCCCCCCCAGGGTAGACGAGGACACTAGCACCTCGACGCAAAGCCGCGATCGCCATTTTGGGATGAGTCCTGATTGCCCCCGTCTTAGCTGCTAGTCGTGCTGTGTTTGGGTCAATTTTCCAGCCATTGGGGTGCATCAGACCATAAACCGGACGTTCGGTACCAAAACGCCGAAACCAGTCATACATGACCATGATCATATCCGGTGCGACGAGTCCGCCATTGTGAGACCCCACAAATAAGGCGTTATCCTGATCGGGAATGTGATGCCAGCCATCGGTTTTCACCCGAAAGTAGTAGTGGTAAAACCATCCCCATAAGGGCATGAAAGATTGGATGGTTTGGGGATCACGTTCATCGAGTGACCAGCCGGGTTGGTCGTTTGGGATTGAGTTACCATTCATGAACGAAACAAAATGTTGGGTTGGGCGGATTCTGACCAAAAGCAGAAGAGTATAAGCTTACTTTTCACGGGATCTGGAAAACATCTCTCCAAACCTCTCTCCTGCTCGGAGTATAAGAGGCACAACCTGAGTGACTTTCTTCGAGAAACAGGATGACTTGCATCCTTAATAAATATTAACGGAACTCAATGCATAAGGCTCTACTTGCGGTATTCTCAGTCGAATGGTAAGGCTTTTTAGTTTCCCCTACCGTGGCATAGTCCGAAATCAAGGACTGTGATTGCCTGGTGAACACCTTGCCACCATGGCAACAGCTATAAAATCCCAAAAAAAAAACCCCTAGGTGAGCCTCGAAGACACCGCTAGGGGATTCCCAAACAACCTAAACACTAAACAGGAGAATAACGACCACGTTGGAATGCGTTTAAGCTCCCTTACTTACCTAGTTTGCACCCCCGAACGGCTTTTTATGTTTAGCTATGATGAAAAGCGTGTAAAGATTTGATGAATTTTTGCCCGATTGAGTAACTCATAGCATATTTTGCTCTAGTCGGGCTGAGGGGTGACACCCATCACGATGCTTAGGGAAATCCTTGGGAAATTGATAGTACAACTCCAGTTTTCCCCGAACATTATGGATACTAACGAACTCCTGCGGCGTTATCTCGGCAGGGAACGGAATTTTCAGGGTGCTAATCTCAGGAAGATCAATCTCATGGGTGCTGATCTTAACGGTGCTGACTTGATTGGTGCTGATTTGAGTGGTGCTGATCTCAGGGGTACTCAACTGATTGACGCCGATTTAAGCAACACGGATCTCAGCCGAGTCAACCTCAGTGGCGCTAACCTGAAACAGGCTAACTTAAGCGGTGTCAATTTAAATGCAGCTAACCTGAGCCGCACTTTCTTGATGCATGCCGATCTCAGAGGCGCGACTTTGATTGAGGCGAATCTCATGGATGCTGACTTAGCAGATGTGAATCTCAGCCGGGTTAATCTCACTCAAGTTAATCTCAGCCGAGCTAACTTAAGTAGTGCGAACTTATTTGGAGCCATCCTAAAGGAAGCCATTATGGTGGGTGCTGATCTGAGTGGTGCTTTTTTAATTGGTGCTGACTTAAGCGATACCAACTTAAGTGGCGCTAATCTCAGCGGTGCTGATTTGAGAGGAAGCAATCTCAGTCGGGTTAACCTCAGTGGTGCTGATCTGTTTGGTGTGAATCTGAGTGGTGCTAATCTGACTCAGGCTACTTTGAATCGGGCGAACTTAAGCTATAGCAATCTGAGTAATACCAATCTCACGGAAGTTGATCTGAAGATTACCGACGTAGAGAACGCTCGATTTGGAGAGAATGAGGGACTCTCTGAAACCAACCAGCTTGATTTGCAGCGACGTGGGGCAATCTGGGAAATGACGAGTTTTAGTGTGGGGGGAATGTCGGGTTCTTAGCGGATGTTGATGGAAATAGCGACTTACTTACCTATTAGCAGAAAGAGAGAGTGCCGCATCAGTTGTGCTGATCAATTTCCAAGGCACTCTCTCCTCCCTCTCTTGTTTGAGACAATCCTGGATCAAGAAATGTCCACTAACTCAATATCAAAGGTTAAGTCTTGTCCTGCTAGAGGGTGATTGGCATCTAATCTCACATTCGAGTCGGTGACATCGGTAATCACCACTGGAATAACTCGCCCGTTGGGTTGTTGAATTTGTAATTGCTGACCGATTTCGGGATTCAAGTCTGGGGGCATTTTGTCTCGTGTCACCTCCAGTACCATTTCTGAGCGATGGGGACCGTAAGCTTTATCCATGGGAATCATTTCGGTTTTGGAATCCCCAGGTGTCATACCCACAACGGCTTGCTCGAAACCTGGAATGACCTGTCCAGCATCAATGGTGAATTCTATCGGTTCGCGACTCAGGGAAGAATCAAAAACCGTACCGTCCTTTAATTTACCGGTGTAGTGAATTTTGACGGTATCACCCACTTTCGCTTGTGCCATATTTATTTTCCTTGGAGTTGGTCAACACCTCTAGGGTATCAACTCGCGCAAATTTTGCATTATTTCTCTAGTGCGATTAACCGATCATAACTCTAAGGAAACTGTAGGGTGAGCAAGACTGAGGAACCGAGTTAATCAGTCTATCGCTCTTGCCCACCTTACGAACATTAAGCCAGTTGAATTAGCTTACGGAGGTCAGATCCTGCTCAGACTCCTCGGCTTCAGGAGTTGAAGCGGCTAACGCTTCTGGAGGAACAGGGATAGCCAAGTTATAGGGTTCAAAGACTTCTGATGAGGGTGTCTCTGTGATAATCGCTTCAGTGGGTTGGTTATGATCGGCTTTGAATTTTTTCACAGCGACCAACCCTCCGGCTACGGCGGCGATACCAACACCAGCAATGCCAAATTTTTTGTAGAAGTTGATTTTATCGCCAACGAGACTAGGAGATTCTCCAGAAGCATTTTGGGAAATACCCTTTTTGCCAAACCCACAAGGGAGGGCTTGAGTGGGGCTAATCGTTGCCAGAAATAGGCTACCTGTAACGGTTACGGTAGACAGGAGACTTGTTAAAAGCAGTTTGGATTTAATCATGATGATTGCTAAGGGATATGCCTAATCAGAGACAAAAAGCTTATCTAACAGTGTACAGACCTGAGCCAATTATGGAATTATTATCCGATAGCAATTTCTCATTAAATATATAAATTAAACTCGATGATATCGCTGAGATTCTTGGCAACGCTGTCCAATGACACGTTAGAACGCAACTGGGTATAGGTATTCAACTGGACATGATGTAGACAGCGCCACCTAGCCGTGAGTACGTCACAATATAAAAATATAAGAACTTCCCTCTCTTCCTATGGACTGGCAAGAACTATCTGGTAGCTGGGTTTTAATTCCGTCTCGTCCCGTTGGCATCGTGCATTTTTTGGGTGGGGCATTTATTGCGGCTGCGCCCCAAGTCACCTACCGTTGGCTACTTGAGCAATTAGGGCGTCAGGGTTATTTGGTCGTGGCGACGCCGTTTATCAATACCTTAGATCACGTTGCGATCGCCCGCGAAGTCCTCAACCGTTTTGAGACGACCCTCGATCGCCTCAAAGCCACAAGGCTACTCAGGAAACAGTATTTACCGATCTACGGTGTCGGACATAGCATGGGGTGCAAACTGCATCTGCTGATTGGCAGTCTGTTTTCTGTGGAACGGGCGGGTAATATTTTGATTTCCTTCAACAACTATCCAGCAAAACAAGCGATTCCGTTTCTGGAACAGTTCAATATGCTGGATCAGTTGACGTTCCTCAAGCAGTTGAATATCAAGCCAGCCTTTGATGTTGAATTTACTCCTTCACCTCAAGAAACTAACGACCTGATTGCCCAGCACTATGCCATCCGCCGCAATTTATTGATTAAATTTATCAAGGACGAGATAGACCAAACGGCAATTTTATCCCCTGTGCTGCAACAACGATTTCCGAATATGGTTGTGCTACAAATGCTACCGGGAAATCATTTAACACCGTTGGGACAAGATGTCAATTGGAAAACGGGAGATTCCTTCACGCCATTCGATGCGATCGGTCAGTGGATGAAGCAAGGGGTTTATCGGGATTTAAATCGACTGAAGTTAGAGATGATTCGCTGGTTAAATCCTTTGGCGGTGGGGTAAATTGATATTGTCACAATTACTATAAAAAAACTGTATCAGCCATAAAACATGGCGCGTCTCTACGCTGCCTCTACGCAAGACGAATTAGCACAGAATGTTGCCGGGGTTAACAAATTGTTGGAAATCTTAAGAAAATTTGTATCCTAGAAGGATATAGCACTTTCATTTTGATAACGCACCGGTGCAAGAAGACTTCCGACTGATTATCGACTTCGTATCTGTTCTGGCGTCAGCAGCGGCTGGCGGGCTCTTGGCATCCTTATGCCGTCAACCCCCGCTCTTGGGCTATATCGTCGGGGGTATGATTGTGGGTCCGGCGGGTTTGGGTCTAATTAAAGAGGTGATCCAAATTGAAACCCTGGCTCAGTTTGGTGTGGCATTTTTGCTCTTTGCCCTAGGGGTGGAATTTTCCCTGGCGGAACTGAGAAAAGTGCAAAAGATTGCTCTAGGCGGTGGTGGACTCCAAGTGGTACTGACTATTTTAGTTACCACATTAGTCTCTTTGGGCATGGGTTGGGTCATGTCTCCCGTCCAAGGGGTGTTTCTTGGGGCAACTTTGTCGTTGTCATCCACGGCGGTGGTTCTCAAATGCCTGATGGAACGCAATGAAACCGAAACCTCCCACGGGCAAGTCATGCTGGGGATTTTGGTGGTGCAAGATTTGGCATTGGGATTAATGTTAGCAGTACTCCCGGCTTTAGACCAACCCACTGAAGTGATTGGTATAGCCGTAGGACTTGCCCTATTGAAAATTGGTCTATTTGCGGCGGGTGCCATTGCTGTAGGAATATGGTTAATTCCTTCGTTATTACGATTTCTTGCCCGTACTGAAAGCCGAGAGTTATTTTTACTCGGGGTTGTGGGTTTATGTATGGGAATTGCCCTGTTGACAGCACAGTTAGGACTCTCGATTGAAATGGGGGCGTTTGTGGCGGGGTTAATGATTTCCGAGGTAGAATATGCCGATCAAACTCTGACTTATGTGGAACCCTTGCGCGATGTCTTTGCTGCCCTCTTTTTTGCCGCGATTGGGATGCTAATCGACCCGATTTTTCTGTGGACTAACCTGGAATTAATTTTGGGATTGGTTTTGCTGGTTTCGGTGGGTAAAGCTTTTATTATAACACCAATTGTCAAAATTTTTGGCTATCCCTTAAAAACAGCAATTCTGGCAGGTTTGGGGTTAGCTCAAATTGGGGAATTCTCATTTGTGTTAGCCAGTGAAGGACAAACTTTGGGATTGGTTTCTCGCCCGGTTTATTTGTTGATTTTAGGAACAACAGCGGTGACATTAATTGTTACACCGTTTCTCTTACGATTAACACCCTTGGCATTGAACTGGTTAGAGAATTTTCCGCCCTTAAAACGGTATTTTGAACCGATGGAAACTCCGAAAGCCGTATCACTTAATAGCCAACAGCTAAAAGACCATGTGGTGATTTGTGGGTATGGAAGCAGCGGTAGCAATTTAGTGCGACTGATGCGAGAGCATGATTATCCTATCGTAGTGGTTGAGCAGTCAGAGCAGGTAATTGGGCAATTACGAGATGCGGGAATTCCTTATGTTTACGGCAATGCGGCTAGTTTACACGTTTTGGATAAAGCTGGGGTAGAACGGGCAAAATCCATGGTGATTGTCTTGGCTGACGCTATGAGTAGCCGATTATGCGTGAAGCGATCGCTAGAATTAAACCCCAATTTAGATATCGTCGTGCGGGCGAATAAGGATCGGGAGATCGAACTGCTGTACCAACTGGGGGCGCGAGAGGTGGTGCAACCGGAGTTTGAGGCATCTTTGGAGTTAGCGACGCATTTGATGTCAGGAATTGGTGTACCCAATTGGGTGATTCAGCAGGAAATGGAAAAAATTCGCAGTTCCCATTATCTGGATTTGCGCCCCGAACAACCTCAGTCTCAAATTGCCCGCGATTTACGGACGGCGGCTGAGATGATGAATAGTAAGTGGTATGATTTGCCAGAGAATTCTCCACTGACAGGTATGACGTTAGAACAAGCCGATATTCGCCGCTTAACCGGGGTTAGCTTGGTGGCTATTCGTAGGGCTGAGGGTGAGGAAATCGATTATCCCGATGCTGGAGTGAGTTTGGAGGAAGGTGATCACCTTTTAGCGGTGGGTGAACCCGATGAACTGTCTGCCTTTAAGAAATTGGCAGAGGGGGAAATGACAAATCCTGCCACCAGCAGTCCCTGTCAATGGGTGTTGGTGCCTCAAGAGAGTCCAGCCCACGGAAAAAACCTGTCCCAACTCCATTGGCGGCGTCAATATGGGATTCAGGTGCAGGCAATCCGTCGAGAAGGGAAGTTTATCCCTTTTCCCGATGGGAATGCCGAAATTCGAGCGCAAGATCACCTGCTATTGTGTGGCGGAAGTTATCCCCTAAATCAATTACAGGAGTGGTTAACGCCCCTGCCTGATAGTAGTATCACCGAGGTTCCGCTTCATCAAACTCTGACGAATGACAAATGACAAATGACAAATGACAAATTAGCTTGATCGGCGAGAAGCCTCACGCCATAATCTTTGATTTGGTGTGAGATGAATCGCCTGTGTAGAGTGTGATTTATAATTGAATTTAAGGAGGTGATAAAAATTGAAGCGAAGCCAAGACACATTGAAACTGAACTACCAGTATAGAATTGTGCCGGATAAGCAACAAACTTATCAGCTAAATGAATGGCTGTACAAGTTGTGCCGGATACACAATCTGATGTTGGAAGAACGATTTAACTGGTGGGAGCGTAATCGCTCACCTGTCAATGCTTGTCCAATTTTTGTCACTTATTTACCAGACCTCAAAGACCCGCCAACCTATTACTCACAGAAACGGGCTACCCATTGGTCAAGGGAATCGAATAAACACCTGTACGAAGGGGTTCATTCCCAGGTAATCCAGGAAGCAATTAAGCGGGTAGAAGATACGTTTAATCGGTTTATTAAAGGCGATTTAAATGGGAAGCGAAGCGGAAAACCTCGCTTTAAGTCAGTGCGGCGATACCGGACAGTTTCTATCCCTCAACTAAAAGCTGATTGCCTGAGTGTTAAGGTTAACCCGCATCGGCGCAAAAACGGCGGTACACGACGGGATATTGCCTATATCAACCTACCCAAGGTGGGTCGGGTAAAACTAATCTACCATCGCCCAATCCCAGAAGGATTCACGCTTAAGGCGGCGCTAGTTTCCCACAAAGCAGATGGTTGGTATATTTGCTTAACCCTAGAGGATAAATCCATCCCCTTGTTTAAGCCATCAGAGATAGAAGCAACAGAAGAGAACTCCATTGGATTGGACGTTGGTTTGGAGAAATTCTGGACGGCATCGGATGGGGAATTTGAGCCTATTCAACAACATTACCGTCAGTCCGAGGCGAAGTTGGCAAGGTTGGCTAACCGCAAAGATGGGAAGCCGCATAAGTCGGCATCACGACGAAAGCTGGCGAAAAAAATATCGAAGCATCACCAAAAGTTACAGCGGAAGCGAAAGCAATTTCATTATGAATCGGCGACTCGACTGGTGAGCCGGGATGAGAAGGTGTTCTTTGTCGAAGACATCAAGCCAGGGAACTTGTCCCGAAAAAACAAGCTAAAACAGGACAAAGATGGGAAATATTTACCAAATGGACAAAGCGCTAAGTCAGGTTTAAACAAATCAATCAATGACGCTGGCTGGGGTCAATTCCTTTCAATTCTCAATTACAAAGCTGCGAAAGCTGGTAAATTGGTGGTGAAAGTAAAGCCTTATAACACAAGCCAGGTATGCTCTTGTTGTAATCGCGTTGAACAAAAAGATTTATCAGTACGAATTCACCACTGTTTATGTGGGTTTGTGCTTGATAGAGATTGGAATGCTGCGATTAAGTGCGATTCGTTCAGCCTAAACCTAGGAATAGGGGGATGGCTGGCATCTGTTAAGTAACCACCCTTGGTTGAGTTCGCACTTAAATCCTTAGCAGATGACAACTTCATAACCTTATAGGTGAGTGTGAAAGTGCAAGCACAAGTCCTATCCCGAAGGTACATCGGTGAAAGCCTATCCCCCAAGGTAGCGACTAGCCCTCAATCCTTGAAGCGGGGATAAAAGCGGAAAGATACTGAGAGCCTAAATCAGTATCCCGTGAGCAAGTTCCTATGGATAACGAAAGTAAAGATGCGTCTGAACCATCGTTACCGCAAACCCGTGAAATCAGGCTGATACACTGGGAGTCCCAAAAAGGGCAAAGTTAGAGTGATAGAAGGGTTTGAATCGGTCTATCTGTACTACTCGAAAACTCGGTGGAGAGCATCATCCTAAAGGAACGAAACAAAGGTTATGAGGAACGAAGTAACTCCCCTGTTCACTCTCAATCAATGGGTCGATAGATTGAGTAGTCAGCTAAGACGCAATTTCTACTACACAGTAGGTAACAGGAGAGGAAGATTGAGTCAGAAGCCAATGCCTTACTGTAATGGTAAGGATATGCTGACGGACTCACGGTAAGACGAAATGTAAAGCTACAAGTAGCAGAGCAAAAGTTATGAACACGGAATCAACCCCGATGTATAAATGGCAAGATATTCCTTGGCGCAAGCTAGAAAGGAATATCTTTAAGCTGCAAAAGCGGATTTACAAAGCGTCCCGTCGTGGAGATGTCAGAACAGTTCGCAGACTCCAGAAGCTGCTAACCCAATCTTGGTCAGCCAAAATGTTAGCGGTGCGTAGAGTAACCCAAGATAATCAAGGCAAAAAGACGGCAGGAGTGGATGGGGTAAAATCCTTGTCCCCAGAAGCACGTCAGAAGCTCGTCAAAGAATTAAAACTTGGGACAAAGGTCAAACCAATCCGCCGGGTTTGGATTCCCAAACCGGGAAGGGAGGAAAAACGACCTTTAGGAATACCTACTATGTATGACCGTGCCTTACAAGGACTGGTCAAAATGGCTTTAGAGCCAGAATGGGAAGCTAAATTTGAACCCAATTCCTATGGGTTTAGACCGGGACGCTCATGCCACGATGCCATCGGAGCTATATATGGTGTGATTAAGCAAAAAGCCAAATACGTGCTAGATGCCGATATTGCCAAATGTTTCGATAAAATTAACCATGAACGACTCTTAGAAAAATTAAATACCTATCCTACCCTACGGAGACAAATCCGAGCTTGGTTAAAAGCTGGTGTAAGGGATGGGAGAGAGTTATTCGCGACATCAGAAGGCACGCCACAAGGAGGAGTTATATCCCCCCTACTGGCAAACATTGCCCTACACGGAATGGAGAACGAAATCAAGAAATTGGCGGACACTTTCGATATGAAACGTCCTGATGGCACACAACTCAGCAAGAGGGACAAACGAAAGTCAGTCAATATAATTCGTTACGCCGATGACTTCGTAATTCTACACGAAGACTTAACCGTTGTTCAAAGGTGTCAAGAGGTTATATCAAACTGGCTGGAAGACATGGGACTGGAATTAAAACCCAGTAAAACCCGACTAACCCACACCCTAGAGGAAGTGAATGAAGAAAAACCCGGATTTGATTTCTTGGGTTTCCATATCCAACAGTATAAAACTGGAAAATACACTACGGGAAAAGATACAGCAGGGAAACCATTAGGGTACAAAACCATCATAACCCCCAGTAAGGAAAGTCAGAAAAGACACTACAGACAACTGGCGGAAGTCATAGAAAAGTATAAGGGATTGTCCCAAGCCTCTCTCATTAAAAGGTTAAATCCGATTATTCGAGGATGGTGCAATTACTTTTCGACTGTAGTGAGCCAGAAGGCATTTGAAAAACTCTGGCATTTGACCGTTCATAAACTAATCAAATGGGGGATTAAAAGACACCGAAATAAAGGGAAAATTTGGGTGGTTACCAAGTATTTCCAAAAAGTAGGTGGAGATAACTGGACATTCGCCACCCGACAAGAAGGTGGGAAACCTATGCGGTTACTGCAACACAGCGAAACCCCAATTATTCGCTATGTCAAAGTTCAAGGCGATAAAAGTCCTTATGATGGAAACCTAATTTACTGGAGTTCAAGAATGGGTAAGCATCCTGAGATGCCTAAGCGAACAGCATCGTTGCTGAAAAAGCAGAAAGGGAAATGCACTCAATGTGAACTGTTCTTCAAAGATGGAGATTTGCTAGAAATTGACCACATCATCCCCAAATTGCAAGGTGGAAAGGATAGCTACCAAAACTGGCAATTACTTCATCGGCATTGCCATGATGAAAAGACCAGAAAAGATAGGAACTGTAATATCCAACTGGGGGCGTACTGATGACAACAGTCGTTTTACTGAGGAGCGGTATGACGCGAAAGTGTCACGTACCGTTTTGGAGAGCAGTGGAGGAGGTGACTCCTTCACTGACTTTAATCATCAAGAAAGTGGGGCTGGGCATATTCCCCACTATAAAACGCCGGAAGCGTCGTTTTAGCCCTGAGCGAAGTCGAAGGGCTAAAACGGCGACAAAGGAAGCCTACACTGTACCCCTAGGGTCGGTGTAGGAGAATGTCACGCAAATTCAAAGGGATTATCTGCACTCTCCTCTGTTTCTGAACTTTCTACCGTTTCATAACTCTCGGCTGTTTCAGAATTCGCCACGGCAGACTCTTGGCGTACTTGGAGGGATCGATTCATGCCACCGCCTCCCTTGGGCTTGATATAGGCGATCGCATGATACCAAATAATAATCGGCTGCTCCTGTTCATCTAGAATACATAAGCAGGATGTGTCTTGCCAGCGCACTCTGCCTGTAAAGATTTCATTGGTGATGAGTTTCAGTTCAACCTCTTGGGCTTCTCGAATCAAGCTTTGTAGTTGACGAACACTGGGTAGATTGGTGGCCAATTCACTCATAATTAGATGGTTAAGCGGGAGACAATAATGGAATTTGAATTTACAAAGTACCACGGTTTGGGGAATGACTTCATTCTGATTGATAATCGGTCAAAGCCAGACCCGCTAATCACTTCAGAGCAAGCCGTGCAATGGTGCGATCGCCACTTTGGCATCGGCGCTGATGGGGTGATTTTTGCCCTACCAGGACTTGAGGGTACTGACTATAGTATGCGGATTTTTAACGCCGATGGCTCGGAACCGGAAATGTGTGGCAATGGGATTCGCTGTTTGGCGCAGTTTTTAGCGGATTTACAGGGAATCACCGATTCAAGGGAGTATCGGATTCATACCTTAGCTGGGGTGATTACACCGAAACTGGAAGGCAATGGCAAAGTTAGGGTGAATATGGGTATGCCTCAGCTTTTAGCCTCTCAAATCCCGACAACTTTAGTTCAAGGGGATCAAAAGGTGATTGATGTTCCCTTAGAGGTGGGCGGGAAGAGTTGGCAGGTTACTTGTGTGAGCATGGGCAATCCTCACTGTATCACCTATGTAGAAGACGTGAGTGCTATTCCCCTAGAACTCATTGGTCCTCAGTTTGAGCATCATTCCGTCTTCCCCAAACGAACCAATACCGAATTTATTCAAGTGGTGCGCCCCGATTATATCAAAATGCGGGTATGGGAACGGGGGGCTGGAGCTACTTTAGCTTGTGGTACGGGGGCTTGTGCTTCGGTGGTTGCTGGGGTATTGACGGGAAAATGCGATCGCACCTGCACCGTGGAACTTCCTGGGGGATGTTTGGAGATTGAATGGTCAGAGGTTGATCAACGAATTTACATGACTGGACCGGCGCAGCGAGTGTTTACAGGTAGGATTGAATGATTGCGATCGCTTAACGGAACAAGTTAGCTCAGATGAGTGGGGCGAGTCGAGACAATGATTGCCTTTGCCCTTAAGGATCGTTCCGCGACTCACCCCTACTGGCATGGCACAGCTAAAATGGTGGGATAGGTTGTAGGTTGGGTTTCGACTTCGCTCAACCCAACAGAATCTAGGGATAAGGTTCTCTTACTACAAGCCGGAGCGATCGCGTAACCCAACAGGTTAACCTGGAGTTGGGGGGAGATATATAAGCGTTGATCGGCGCTAAAGCGCAACTACAAGCGCAACTACAAGCGCAATCACAAGCGCAATCACAAGTATGACTGTTTTTTGCTCTCAGTTACAGCAGCGATTAGCAACTCCTCTGAAAATTGGTTCGTTTGAAGTTAAGAGTCGCGTTCTCCAGTCTCCTCTGTCTGGCGTCACGGATTTGGTATTCCGTCGCCTGGTGCGCCGCTATGCGCCAGAGTCGATGATGTATACGGAGATGGTTCATGCAGCCGGATTGCATCATGTCCAGGGTTTATCCAAAATCATGGATGTTGATCCGAATGAAAAGCCGATTAGTATCCAGTTATTTGACTGTCGCCCTGATTTCCTGGGGGAAGCCGCCCAGAAAGCTGTAGCGGAAGGTGCGGATACCGTGGATATTAATATGGGATGTCCGGTGAATAAAATTACCAAAAAGGGAGGGGGTTCATCGTTACTGCGAGAACCTGAAACAGCCGCCGCGATTGTACGGGCGGTGGTGGAGGCGGTGTCTGTTCCGGTTACGGTGAAGACGCGGATTGGTTGGAGTGATGACGAGATTAATATCCTCGATTTTGCCAAGCGGATGGAGGATGCGGGGGCGCAAATGCTAACGTTGCACGCCCGTACCCGCGTCCAAGGGTATAAAGGTGAGGCAAAGTGGGAGTGGATTGGTAAGGTTAAGCAGATTCTGTCTATTCCCGTTATTGCTAATGGAGATATTTTCTCGGTAGAGTCAGCGCTCAAATGCTTGGAACAGACGGGGGCGGATGGGGTGATGTGTTCGCGAGGAACGTTGGGGTATCCGTTTTTGGTGGGAGAAATTGACCATTTCCTGAAAACGGGGAAACAGTTAGCACCACCGACTCCAGTAGAACGGTTAACCTGTGCCAAGGAACACTTACAAGCTTTATGGGAGTATAAAGGCGATCGCGGCGTTCAGCAAGCCAGAAAACATTTGGCGTGGTATACTAAGGGTTTTGTTGGAGCCAGCGACTTGCGAGATCAGCTGAGTCGCATTGAAACGGTGGAACAGGGGGTGACGTTGATTGACACTGCGATCGCGAAGTTGTAATCTGGGCATGATGGCAAGCCAAGTTCAGTCCTGTCTCACCGGATAAGGGGACAGGCTTGTTCCCTTAGAAATTAATCGCTACTATGGCAACAGTCGTTAAAATATTTCAGATAAATGTGTCCAACGATGCCATTGATGGGCAGATAAAGTAATGCAAAACCAAACGTAAAATAGAGATGTATCGGTAGGGCTTGCAGCAGTAACCTAAATACCTAGATTTACCTATAATAGACTCAGAGGTTTTCACTTAAAAATCTATGGGTCGATTATTGTCTATAGGGGAAGCCGCCGCCGTCAAGGGAGTGTCGATAGACACCTTGAGGCGATGGGAAAAAGAAGGAAAGATTGATAATCACCAACAAGGACAGACTATTGAGGTTTGGCTCGGAACTCATATTCAGCCTGTGCGAATACTCGCTCAGTAGAAATAGTCGTCCTGAATCGAAAAGAGGATTCTAGCTATGAGGAAGACTTGGCGGCTGACGTGTTAGAAATTATTACGGTATTCTCAGCTAGGCTGTATGGCTCACGTTCAAGGCGCAACCAGAAGATTCTGGAGAGGCTGATTGAAACTGTTGACACCTCGGAAAAATCTCTATAGAATTCAGAAAGCAGAGATTTACCATCTCAATGATTCAAGCCGAATCTCGCACTTATGTCACTACAACAACCAACCGTTGGGCGGTTGCGTTTTTCAATGACGCGGCGACACTCGGCTATGATGCCAAGATTGATTGCTTGAAGTTGCTCTTGGAGCAAACCCCTCCGAGTAAGTCAAAGCTGAATACTAAGCTACAGCAAAACCACGACATTAATAAGCGACAAGCGAACAGCATTATCGCTTATGTTAAGGGTGCTCTTATGTCGGCCATTGAATGCCGTAGCAATCACTTAGAACAACTTCAGGGTAAACTCAAACACACAACCGAAGTCATTGAGAATTTAGAAAAGAAAATCAAAGCACACTCCTATTACCTACAAGCCGTAGAACAGGTGAACCGAGGGGAAAAGAAGAAAGTTCCCAAGTCCCTCAAGCCTAAGTACCCAGACGCTTGCCCGATGCAGTGCGCTCATCATTTAACCCTATACAGGCAAGCCCAAGTTAAACTTCATCAGAAGAAGCGGTACGCCCACAAGTTAAGGCAGAAGATATCCAATATCAAAGCGTCTCCCTTGCACGTAAACTTGGGCAACAAATATACCGTGGAGATGATTGGTTCCAAAGATGAATCCTATGGGAATCAGATTTGCCAGTTGGACTTAATTGGCAAGGAACTTCATATTCGAGTTCCCTATGCCTTGGAAAAGCGATATGGGAAATATATTCAGTTTCCGATTCGCTTGCCCAAGCACGGAACTGATAACCTAGCAACAGCCTGGTACAACAAGCAAGCTTTAACCTATCGATTCATTCAGAAAAGTTTAACGGAGTGGGAAATCCATATTACCTTTGATGTCGAACCGGCACCCAGGATAACTGCCCCCGTTTCTTGGGGAGCTATTGGTGTAGATCTCAATCCCAACTGTATCGGCTGGGCGATGACTGACAAGGACGGAAATCTGGATGGCTTTGGTCAATTCAAGGTTAATATCCAGTCTCAACCTAAAGGACGTACTGAGGCTGTCTTGGTTGATATCGTAACCCAACTGACAAACCTCGCCCTAGAACATAAGCGCCCCATCGTTGTCGAAGAACTCGACTTTAGCGATAAGAAAAAACGGTTGCGCGAACTAAATGCAAGGGCACGCCGTATGTTGAGTAACTTTGCTTACTCAAAATTTCTTCAACTTCTATTAGCTAGATGCTTCAAACTGGGCATCCAAGTGATTGAGGTCAATCCGGCTTACAGTAGCTGGATTGGATTGATTAAGTTCATGTCTACTTATGGGATGAACTCTGCCACCGCTGCTGCTTTTGTCTTAGCGCGACGATGTATGTTTTTATCGGAAAGACTACCAGCCAGAACCGCCTACCAAGGAACGGAACCACGGAAGCACGTCTGGTCACACTGGCGGTCAGTGGCGAAACTCCTCAAAGGTTCGTCTCGCCACTCCTTTTATCAGCCCAGACTAACAGTCTACTCTAGGTTACGCTCTTGTGCGGATGGGGAATCACCGGATGAACCGTCATCGGCTGTTGTCAATCCCTTCGGGGAGCTTAGAGAGGTCGGTGAGAATCCGACGGGAAGTCGTTAGTACCGCATGACGGCGTATCTTGCCTAGTTTTGCATAGATATTTTTTAGCGGTTAAGCCACACTAGCTGTTTCCCGTACAAGTGGGGAAGAGTGAGCGCAAACCTCACTATAAAAGCCGTAAAGGGAAAGACTACGAGTACCTTCAAAGCATCTCTGAGCGCCCATTTAATTAAGGGATTCAGACGCTTAGGCTTACCCGAAGCGAGAAGCGTTAGAGCGTCACTCAATCAACGCTAGTAATGGTCAAAACGGTTTAGGTGTTTGCTCTACTTTCATGAGTGAAGCCGTCTCAGTTACTTGTAAATTACGGTTTGATCCAGGGAGTGTAGTCTAAACGCAGTCACGATTGATCAGTATCGCTGCTGGTCTAAATACGCTAATTTTGTTAGAGATCGAGTTGGATGATGATTATCATCCATTACTTGTTGTAACTTGTTGTACGCTAGAAGGAGGATATAGTATGACCCAAGTGGTTGTAGGCGAAAATGAAGGAATTGAGTCAGCGCTGCGCCGATTTAAGCGGCAAGTGTCCAAAGCCGGAATTTTTGCAGATATGAAGCGCTTGCGTCACTTTGAGACGCCGATTGAAAAGAAAAAGCGCAAAGCAGTAGCTAGACGACGTAAGCGGCGAGTCCGCTAAGCAATTTCTCAATACCTTTTTTCCACCAAAACTTACAGCGCTTTTCAAGTAAGTGAGGTACACAGACAGATCCCCGACTTCTTCAAGAAGTCGGGGATCTTGCTTAGAAGGTAAAAAGGTTTGCCTCTGTTTTATAACAATCCCACAAAATGAAGTGGTCCTTGACCACTAATTAACTCCAAAACTAAAGCTAGAAAGCCAATCATCGCCAAACGACCATTCCAGACTTCAGCTGCCGTTGTCATACCCCATTCCCAACGTTCTTGGGGATACATCTTAACTTTTTTGCTGGGACGCACAACTTCGGCAAATGTTCGTGGCGGCGTGTTTAAGGCATCTACGACTAAGGTGGCGAGGGATTCAATAAAAACGGGATGGGTATTGAGTGCTGGAACTCGCTGGAAGTTGTGAATTCCAGCTTCTTCTGCGATTTCCCGATATTCAATATCAACTTCTTGTAATGTTTCAATATGTTCAGATACAAAGCTAATCGGGACAACCAGCAAGTCTTTGACTCCTTGATTCCCTAATTCTTTCAGTGCATCTTCAGTGTAGGGTTGCAGCCACTCCACAGGACCCACCCGACTTTGATACGCCAGGGTATGAGGGTTGGGGCGATTGAGCGTCTGCATAATTAGATCTGTGCAATGTTCAATCTCTTGTTGGTAGGGATCTCCAGCTTCTGTGACATAGCTGCTGGGAACACCATGAGCGCTGAAGAAAATATGAACAGCGTCAGGATCATCAAACCGTTGCAGTTCCTGATCAATCAAGTCCGCCATGGCTTGCAGGTAGCCCGGTGCTTGATACCAAGAGGGAATGACCGTGTATTCCAGTTGGTTGAGTTTAGCATCCTCCTGCCAAAGTTGTTCCAGCAGCCGGAAACTGGAACCACTGGTACTGATGGAAAATTGCGGGTATAGGGGTAAAATAACCAGGTGTTCAATGCGATCGCGTTTAACATGGGCGATCGCTTCCTCGGTGAAGGGATGCCAGTAACGCATACCCACATAGATATTCGCCTCTTGCCCCTGCTGCTTTAACGTCTCCTGTAAAGCTTGGGCTTGGGCTTCAGTAATGTGCCGCAGCGGTGAACCTCCACCAATTTGGCGGTAATTCTCTTGCGACTTCTTTGCCCGCATTGTCGAGATTAACCAAGCCAGGGGCTTTTGCATCCACGAAAATGGCAGGCGAATAATTTCGGGATCGGCAAATAGATTAAAAAGAAAGGGGCGGACATCTTCTAAATTATCCGGTCCACCTAAATTAAGTAATAATACCCCAACACGACCCATAGCAACCACGGCATTCCAAATATTTCATATTTGTTACTGATTTTAACAATATATGCTGGTAATGGTCTGAGTTTTCCGGAAAAAATCTAGATTCTTGATCCTAGCAGAACTATGGCAACCGTATTAAGACCGTTGAGTTATAAGTATCAGTGGCTATATGACACGATTTCTCGATTAGCTGCCACCAGTGTGGGTGGAGAACGGCGATTCCACCATCTGCCTTTGCAGGGTTTAACAATTGACTCAGAAACGCAAGTGTTAGACCTTTGTTGTGGCGGGGGTCAGGCTACCCGCTTTCTGGTGGAGTATTCCCAGAATGTCACAGGACTGGATGTTTCACCTTTATCGCTGCAACGCGCCGAAAAGAACGTGCCTCAAGCGAAGTATGTAGAAGCCTTTGCCGAGGATATGCCGTTTTCGGAGAATCAGTTTGATTTGGTGCATACCAGTGTAGCACTCCATGAGATGCCGCCGTCAGTGTTGCAGCAAATTCTTAAGGAAGTGTATCGGGTGTTGAAACCGGGTGGTGTGTTCGCGCTGGTGGATTTCCACAAACCGACGAATGTTTTATTTATGCCGGGAGTCGCTCTGTTTCTCTGGTTATTTGAAACGGAAACGGCGTGGCAGTTATTGGAGACAGATTTGGTGAGATTGCTGAAGCAGACGGGGTTTTCATCCTGTGAACAGCGTCTCCATGCGGGGGGGAGTTTACAGGTGATTCAGGCAAAAAAGTGAGTAGGAAAAGCAGGGTTTGTAGGGGCGGGTTTAGGGACTTTCGTTTGGCTATAGATAATAACGTTTGTGCAAAACCCGCCCTGACCTGACCCCAATATAACTAAACCTGCCCCGACCGATTATATCGGTTCCTGGAGTTCAGCGACTTGGTCTTCTAAGTCTTGAATCCGTTCTTTGAGTTCGATAACTAGGGTAGCGAGTCGGTCAAACATAGGATCAGAGGATAAGACTCGCGGTGGGGTTCCGGGGGGGACTGATGGTGCTGGCGTTGGGGGGTTGAGAGGGCGATTTGGGCTGGGAACTTGCCGAGTTAAGGTAGCAAGCTGAGACTCAATGCGGTTTATTTGCGATCGCAACTGGAAATTCTCGGTTTCTAGGCGCGAGAGGCGTGAGGCTAAAGCGGCGGTGGATTGGGCGGAGGTTAAAGGGGGAAAGATGAGAATTCCGATCAGGAATGCTAGGCAGATGATGCCGATTTTCTTGAGCATGATGATTTAGGGGTAGTAAATAAGCTGGGCGAATGGAATTCGCAGCTACACAAACAAAGTCCGCCTTCGCGGACTTACAACTTGCACTTTATCGGAAACGAATAGAAGCAGTTTTTTACATATAGCAGTCGCCAGGGTCATTAGGACATCAGATGAATGCCGCTTATTGCGTCGATGCACGTTTAGTGTCCTAACCGTTGTGGCGGTTGCTATATCAACGCGCTTTATCACTACGAGGAATGATTTAATTAATCAGTTAGCCATTAATTCCCAAGTAGGAATTATTGATTTCTGTCGATGGTGAATCGGCTGATTTCTGATGTAGTTAGCTATCTGGTCAAGATTATCATGGCTAACACTGAAAGCGCCGTAGCTGCCTTGCCATTTGAAGAATTCCCCTGGCTTAATTTCATGTGTAACTAAATGAGAAGAACTTCCTTTAATTTGTTTGATTAAGTCGGAAACCGCTAGAGTAGGGGGAAAACTTATTAATAGATGTACATGATCTTCAATACCGCCCAAGGTAATAACTGTACATTTTAGCTGTTGGCATTCCCCAATAATTGCCGCATGAACTGCCTCCTGGATATCGCTCGTAATCAAAGGCAATCTATCCCAAGTTGCCCAAACACAATGCAGATACAACTGCGTAAAATTAGACCTCATATTTCTTGAACCCCTGATATTATAACCCAGTCCGCGAAGGCGGACTTCGTTTGTGTGGTTCCGCGATTTCAATCGCCCCTTTGTTTGTGTGGTTCCGCGATTTTAATCGCCCCAAACTGGATAATCTGGACTTATGTTCTGCTCACGTCGTATATTCGGCATTAATTTTCACATAGTCATAACTCAAATCACAGCCCCACGCCTTACCCGTACCCGGCTCATTGCCAATACTCACCGAAATTAAAACGGTATCCTCTTTCAAATACGCCCCAGTCGCAGCATTTTTCAAATAAGCACTCGCCGCATCTCGGTCAAAGGGTAAAGGTTGACCCTTATCCATTAGCACAAAATCCCCCATCTGAATCCGCAAGGCTTCTTGGGAAAAGGGGACATCTGCACGCCCCGCCGCGCCTGCAATTCTTCCCCAGTTGGGATCACGACCAAATATGGCAGATTTCACCAGGGATGAACCCGCAATCGTTCGGGCAATTTGACGGGCGGCTTGATCATTGGGTGCGCCTGTAACCTGTACTTCCATCAAACACGTCGCCCCTTCGCCATCTCGTGCGATCGCCTTGGCTAAATGTTGGCATACCGCCGTCAGCATCGCCTCTAGCTTTTCGGCATGGGGTCCCATTTCTGTAATCGCTGAGGTGCGAGATTGACCATTCGCCAAGGCAATCAGGGTATCGTTGGTACTGGTATCGCCATCGACGGTAATTTGATTAAAGCTTTTATCTGCCGCCCGACTTAACATTTTTTGCCATAACGGTGTAGAAACCACTGCATCACAGGTAACAAACGCCAACAGGGTTGCCATATTCGGGTGAATCATCCCTGAACCCTTGGCAATCCCGCCAATTCGTACCGGGCGATCGTCAATCGTGGTTTCCAAGGCAATGGATTTTGTCACCAAATCTGTAGTAATAATCGCTTGGGAAGCAGCATTGGAACCCAGTTCTGATAAGCCTTCCACCAATTGAGGAATTCCGGCGAGGAGGGCATCCATGCGAATACGCTGTCCAATCACACCTGTGGAGCCTAATAAGATAGACTCTGGAGCAATATTCAAGGCTTGTGCCAATGCCTTCGCCGAGTCCAAAGCATCTTGCCACCCGGCTTCCCCGGTTGCCGCATTCGCTTGACCAGCGTTCACTAAAATAGCACGGGCACTGGCTTTTTTTTGCAAACGCTGACGACAATAGGTAACAGGTGCAGCACAAACCTGATTCTGGGTAAAGACTCCGGCTGCGATCGCCTCAATATCCGATACAATCAATGCTAAATCTGGCAGTCCTGAAGGCTTAAGTCCAGCTACTATTCCAGATGCACGATATCCTCTAGGTGCTGTGACGCCACCTGTAATTTCCTGCCAGTCTGACATGATTTTTTTACCTCAACCTGGTAGTGGTTCGAGTAGCGATTATATCAACACTCAGGGTCAATAATCGGTAAATTTCACTTTTGTGCTGTAATACTATTTCTCTTCACTCGAATCGTGCAACGAATACACCCCCCTGCTAACGGAAGTTCCCCCAGCCAAAAAATCAAAACTGCCTCACCGTGCGGCTTTCCGCGCTTTTTTAGCCGCCCTACATGGGTACAGGTTTTGAGGGGGTTTAGTCCTCAAACGACTACGGAATAAGGCTTTAGCCTGGGTGTAGTACATCCGCACGGGGGGCTTCAGGTTAACAATCGTGCCTAAATCTTCAGGTTAATGGGCAGACAGATTAGGACTTAGGCATTGACCCAAAAGTGCAACTATGCGTGACGTACCCAGCGCTGCCCTTACGGGACAGCGTGGGCTTCTGATGCCTTGAATAAGGCGGTCAGAACTTCCTTCAAGGTACTATTAGTAGTGGAAGAGACCACTACTGGATTCCCCTTACGGCGTTTTATGGTGGGGAACACGTCCAGCCCCACACGTTTAAGGTTGATAGCGGCATTAATGTCTCTATCAACCCAGATTTTCAACTCTTCATCCCAATACTCGCGGATTGAGCAGTCGGTGAAGACAAACTCATCCCTGTAGCTCAGTAGTTGGGATGTATATGCCGGATTCTTTTCAATTACTACCGCCCCAGCTTTTTCAGCTATGTAACCGAGAATTGAAAAGAATTGTCCAAAAGCAGCGTCAAGCCAGGATTTATTGAGTCCCGACTTGGCGCTTTGCCCATTGGGGAGATATTTCCCCTCCTCGTCCTGCTTGGCTTTGTTGCGCTTGGTTAACCCGGCAAGATTAAGGTTTTCGTGAAAGAATACTTTCTTTCCACTACTCACCAGCTTGTGAGCCGTTTTGTAGTGGAAATCTTGGCGACTGCGAGCAATTTGCTGATGAAGTCTGCCTTCTCTTTTAGCTAGCTTTCGACGACGGCGAGAGCCTTTCTTTAAGGCATTCTTCTTGGTTTGAAGTAACCCGAGCTTGTCCAGACTTTTTCTTAACGGTTTGAGAGAAGGAAGAGTTTCCCCTTCTGATGTTGCCAGGTAAACATCTTTGTTGAGGACAGCATCAATCCCCATTGAGTTATCCCAGGTAGGGATAATCTCTTCAGGTTTAAATTCGGGGACAAAGGGGTCGTCGAGTACAAAGTTGACGTACCATCCATCCGATTTCTTCGTGATGCTGACCTGCTTGAGGTTAAATCCGGCTGGTAGAGGGCGATGAGTTCTTACCTTAACAAGCCAAATCTTGGGAAGTTTGAGGTAAAGCCACTTGCCATTAACGGTACAGAACTTTAACCACTCATTTTTCGCTCCATCGAACACCATTGTTCGGTAGCGAGCTTCATTCTTAATCCTGGGCTTACCTGAACGTTTCCCGTTTTTGTCTCCTTGAATGTATCTTTCAAATGCCTTCTCTACTCGCTTGCAAACATCTTGCAGAACAGTAGAGTAGACGCTGTTGAAGTCCAACAACTCTCCCGACCACTTAACCAACACCAAGTCTTGCTTGATGTCTGGCAGTTGAAGCTTTTGGTTGTAGTAGTTGGGACGATCTTTTAATTCTGGTAAGTGACAGATTAAAGGACAAGAGTTAATCGGACAACGATATCTTTCCCACCAATCTATTCGCTCACCCAACATTCTGTTGTACCAATAACGACATATCCGCAAACCCGTCGTCAGGTTGGCAGCCTGAGCGGTTTGCGGATACATGCGGTACTGATACGTCGTCTTCATTAGGGTATTTACTTTAATATACACTGATTATAGCAGATCAAAATAAAACTGTTTATGGATGACGATTACATTTCTAGTGGCAGAGCTATCTCTGACATGAAAGCTCACCTGGTTCTGACAACCAAGTACAGGCTTACATGTTATGACAGGAGCAATGATTTCCAGACTTCATGAGATATTTGGGGATTTATGCCAGAAATGGAATTGCAAAATGATTGAGTTCAATGGAGAGGCTGACCACATCCATTTACTGTTTCAGTACTATCCACAGATGTCTTTGCCCAAATTCGTAAACAGCCTTAAATCTGTTTCTAGTCGCAGAATTCGTCAAGAATTTCCAGATGAGGTAAATGCTGTTTACTGGAAAGACTTGTTTTGGAATAAATCTTATTTCATTGCTTCTTGTGGCGGTGTTACTATTTCTGCTTTAAGAAAATATGTCGAACAACAGGATACACCTGATTGACGGACTCCTTACCTCCGTCCGTCCGCCTATCCATCCCGACGCTGACCCTACGGAACGCGGGGCTTCCGGCGAAGAAGCTAAAAAATCGTGGAAATTACCAAGGAATACCAACCATGGTGAATCCTGCCCAATAATAGGGATGGGATAGTTCGGAATCATTCACGTTTTTCAACTGTTGCGGTAGGCTTACGGTTATATCTGTTCCCACCAGTTGACCCGATTCAATCCGCACTTCTCCCCGCAGCATGGCAATTTGGGCTTGTTGCAGGGCTTTGGCTTTGATGGTAATTTCGTCTTTGCGTAGTTGGGAATAAAATCCCGTCATCAGGGCTAATGTGCCAGCATCGTTGACTTTCCAAAGACTGGCGAGGGCGGATTTGACCCCGGCTTGTACGGCTAAACCCGCAAATCCCATCTCGGCATTTTCATCGCCGACAGCGGTTTTACAGGCGCTGAGGGTTAGGAGTTCCACGGTGGGAGGGGCGTACCATTCGACGAGTCTGAGTTCCTCTAATCCTAGTTTCTCGTCCCACAGTTGGATGTAAGCGCCTTTACCGCCGTCTGAGGGAAAGTCGGCGTGGGTGGCGAGGTGAACGATACTGTAGGGTTTTTGGCGGCGCTGAGTGCGGAGGTTATCCAGGGTAAAGTCTTGGTTTTGGAAGGATTCCCCTGTCCATAAGTTGCCGACAATGGTGGATAATTCTAGGGGAACAGAGGGTAAATTGTCTTGGGTGGAATTGGAAAAGTCGTCCCTTCCCATGGCTAAAACTTGAGCGTCTTTTAGGGTTTGATAACTGGTATCGGTGAGGCTGAAGTTGGGAACAAACCCGATACTGTAGTTTTCAACTAGAAATTGTTGTCCGTCGTGGAGGGCGGCGAGGGGAATTAGGCGTAATCCGGCATCCATGGAGAAGATGAGGGTATCGATTTCTAGGTGTTCGATTTCATTTTCTAGGGGAGCAAGTAGCCATTTGTAGAGGGTTTGAGCAGTGGGTAAGTAGGCATGGCTGGTGTTATTGTTAATCGCGTGGTTGAATTTCTTTAATTCTTGCTCTAGTTTTTTGCGGTTGATATTGGGGATGGTTTTGGGGATGGGTGGGGTGTCGGGGGTGACTAAGACGAGTTGCAGTTGGTCGGGAAAGGCGCGAACATAGATAACCACGGCTCGTTGTCCGGTTTGACTTTCGATGGTTTTTAGGGTTTCGCGTAAGTTGGCGGCGGTGATGTTTTTATCGGTGAGGTTTTCACCAAAGTATTCTTCATATTGGTCTTCAAAGAGTTGGTCGATTTCAGCGACAATATCATCGGGTTGGTTGACTGGTAGTGGCGGGAGAGGGTTGTTAACGTTTAGATTGATAGATTGTTCGCCAGGAAATCTCCAGCTAATATTGTAATTGCCAGTTTCCGGGTCTGGGATAATGCTGGTGGCTGCGTCTAACGTATCCCCAACCCGAAGGGCTAACGACTCGATGGGATTTTGATCTAAGTTTAGCTTGGGTGTTGGTTCTGGTACAGGGATGGGCGTTGGCGGTAGAGGTACAGCGCCCAGAATCGATATAATTTGAATGCGGTCTTTATCCTGTTTGTGGGTAAAGAAATACTCTTCGGTAGGGGCAATTGTCTGGATGGAAGCGTCATCGCCTCTGGTAATTGCTGATTCTGTGCCGTTGATATCAGGATTACCGACAATAAAGGGTATCTCACCATTTCCACCGTGACGGATAATAATAGTACCACCATCCCCACCACCAGCCGTAGAAATACTGGCGTTGATGTTATTTTGATCGGTGAAAGAGTCGGTGGCTTGGAAATAACTGGGAGTGGTAATATCGACATCTCCGCCATTGCCATTCCCCAGACTTTGGGCGTTAATCTGGCTGACTTGAATATTGCCACGGGCGTTGAGAGTAATATCACCGCCATCATTAAGGTTAGAGGAATCAAGAATATCTGTTTCGATTTGTCCGCTATTGCTGGTAAGGGAAATACCTGCGGGTGAAGTAATCGTTTCGGTTTTGATGTGTCCGTTGGTGCTAGTGAGAGCAATGCTTTCTGGAGAGGTGAGGTTATCCGTGATGATGTTATTGACGGTTGTGATGTCTATACCTTGAGGATTATCAGTGATGTTGCCTTGGACAGTTAAACTGTTGAGGGGGGTTGAGTTGCCAACGATATCACTAAATTGAATAATGCCGTTTTCGGTTTTTAGGGTAAGATTTTGAGTCCCGTTAACGGTATCTTGAAAGCTAATATCACCTGTACCGGAGATAGTGACAGCAATATCATCGGCTAGGTTGACTGCACCATCAAAGGTAATAAAATTTTCATTGGTTTCGATATCGCCTTTGGTAGTAATGGTATTCTCGGCAGTGAGCTGAATTTCTCCACCTGTGCTGGAAAATGAAAAGGCATCAACTTGAGCGGCGGTAATGTTATTCGCTGCATCAAGGCTGATATTGCCACCTGTGCCAAATGCGGATGCGGTAATGAGTGCGCCTTGGCTGGTGTCGATGTTAGCGTTTTCGCTAGTAATGGTGATGTTTCCACTATTGCCACTAAAGCCACTGATAAAGGTAGTAATTTCACCAGTAGAAATATTACTCGGTGCAAACAGAGTGATATCACCGCCATTATCACCGCCAGCCGCGTTGATAATTCCAGCCGTGGTATTGATGGTAGCGCCGCTAATGAGTTGAATCGAACCCCCATCCAATTTGGCATTTGAACTGATGTCACTGGTGATAATATCACCGCCAGCGCTCAGGGTAATGTTGCCACCACTTTCAGTATCAATAGAGGAGCTATCAATGCCTGAATTGACAGTAATTGAACCATTATGACTGATGATTTCTACTTCACCTGCACTGGATGCGCCAGTAACAGAAATAGGGTTTAGACTCCGGCTAAATTCAAAAGCCGTACCCGTACCTTGACCGACAAATGACGCGACAGAATCGAGGGTAATATCTCTAGCAGCTTCAAGGTAAACTGTACCGCCTTGTGCATCAAGAGCTGTAGTGCCTTCTTCACCTTGAGGATAAGCGTAGCTGCGAATTCCTTCGTTGGGAATAGATATAGAGCCGTTGTAACTAATAATCCTAACATTTCCACTATTCGAGTTGCCATCAGCAGCTAAAGGTAAAGGGGGAGGAAAATTATCATCGATGAAAGTGAAACCTTCTAATTCAACGGTTCCTCCAGAAAATGAGCTAACACCCTGATTGATGGTTATGTCGCCCTGAGCTTCAAGATTAATATGGCCGCCATTAGCATTTCCACTATGGTAGTCATTGCCACCAGAAGTATCTAAGGAATCAGCGATGATGCTTCCTCCGCTAGTAAGGCTAATATCCCCACCACTGTTTTTCTCTGACCTTGTGCTGAGACTGCCTACAGTCATATTATCTCCAGCAGTAATATTAATATCCCCACCACTGTTGTAATTTGAACTTGTGCTGAGATTGCCTACAGTAATATTACCTCCAGCAGTAATGTCAATATCTCCCATGTCGCCTTTTCCCTGGCTATCGTCTAACTGAATATCTGGAGTGGAGATATTTTGATTTGCTATTAAGGTAATTGAGGCATTGTAAACTGATTCAATCTTACCAGTTCCCGTAATCGAACCTCCATAAATCGTCACTGGGTAAGGGAATCGTATGGGCACAGTGAAGCCTCCGAATTCAACAAATTGCCGTTCTTTGATATTAACAATACCACTTCCATCAGGACGTCCAATCGTGATAGAGTTAAAGTCACTTAAGAAGAAGGTATAGAACTCCTTGGTTATAATAGCTAGCGTATCTGCGCCGCTATCGGTTAAACCTCCGAGGGTAATATTTTGACTAGGATCTGAGGGCTGAAATACAATGTTGCCAGTACCTCTGACCGAGTAAGAATCTCCTATCAAGTCAATTTCATTTCCCGTCAATGTAATATCACCACTGCCTGTATTGATTCCTGATACTGTAAGGTTCTGATGAGCATAAAAATCAACCGAACCGTCTTCTGTTTGAATGTCTGCTAGGAGAATCACTGTCCCCGCTTCATTTGGAATAGTTATTTCCGATTCTTTTAGCTGAGTTTCCACCGTCTCAGCACTCCCTGTTAACAACGTCGCTAAATCTAACGGCGCAATCGGCAACACCACCCCATCCTGATTTCTGGGCGGTGCTATTTCTAAACTCAATAATTGTCCCGGTTGACTAATCCTCACCAAACTTTCCCCCGGAACCGCCGCAACTGTAATATTTCCTCCTGGTGCAGCTAATTCCCCAGTGCTGATAACAGTACCCCCCAGTAAGGTTAAATTATGCCCCTCTGTTACCGCTAAATTCCCCGCATTAATCACACTTCCCGGTTGCGCCAAATCAAAGGCAAAACCACTGGGATTTCCGACTAAAGTCTGATACTCATTTCCACCAAAGGCATTAAACCAATTCCCCTCACCAAAACCAATTCCTGTGGCTGTTGTCGCAGTAAAATCTGCCGGGACATTCAATTGAGCATTTGCGCCAAACACAATCCCCGCCGGATTCATGAGAAATAAATTAGAATTGCCGCCAGTTACCTGAATCAATCCGTTAATAATTGAAGCATCACCGCCAACCACCCGCCCGAAAATATTGCGAATGTCAGGATTCGATAAAAAGTTAGCAATTTGACCCGACTCTAATCCAAATTCCTGGAAACTATGGAATAAATTCGCCCCATCTTCCGAAAGGGTGTTGCCTTCAATATTAAACTGATTGCCATCAATAGTAATCGTTGTCGCAGTTCCATCGGTTTCTGCTTTAATCGATTGGGCTTGCACCCATTCACTGCTAAATGGTGTGAACAGAGCAATTGCTGCTATCCATCGGCTAATTGTTTTGATGGCTGAGTGGTTGTTTCTGAGTAAATGCGATACCTGATTTATAAACATAGTTTTCTCCTCTTTATGTAGAGACGTTGCATGCAACGTCTCTACAAGTTTATGATGTGAAAATTATCATTCATTGATTAAGTCCTCCAACATGGTTTCTAACTGTTTCACCCGTTCCCCATCTCCTAACCGTTGATAGACATCCAAAGCCAAATTAAACGAACGAATCGCGGCATCGTTTTGATCTAATGCCAACTGGGTTTGTGCCAACCCCTCTAATCCGGCGGCTTGTTCTTCTAAATCATTTGGATTGACTAACGCCACCGCTTTGGTATAGTAAGTATTAGCTTGGGGAACTAGCGCCAACTCATCTAAATAGAGTTCCCCTAAACGGCGATAAATCGGGGCTGATTCCACCCCACTAGCCACTAACTCTTCCAAAAGCGCGATCGCAGCGGCAATCAGGTGGTTCTCTGCATATAGCTGAACCTGTGCTAGGGCTTTGGCTGAGTCTTCCCAGTCTTGTTGGCTAATTTCGGCGGCTTTGTCGCGAACAATCTCAGCTTGAGCGGGATCGAGTACAGTAAAATGAAGTCCTCCCGGTCGAGACGGTTCGTCTAAGGATGACGCCCCTGGGTTAGCTTGGATGATGGCTAAATATTCAACACCAGGATTCAGCGGTGACTCCCCCGGATAAGCCACTTGCGTCTCACTTACCTCAGTTGTCCAATTTGCCACCACCTCACCCTTCGGCGTCACCCCTTCTACCGTGACGGTGTAACTCGTCGCCCCCGGTACCGGATTCCAGCGTAGCGTCGGTTGCTGAGTCAGTAACGCCGTGCGACGGGGACTGATCAGGTAAGGGATAGGCGCATTACTCCAAGCAATTTTATCACCGCGATCGGGACAATCCACCAAATTACTGTTACATTTATCCTCTTCAGTTTCCCTGGCGCAGCGATTCAACTGCTGTTCCCCCGCCGATACCAACCATGGAGTTGAATCCGCACAGTACACCAAAACTTGCGCCCCGTTGGTTGTCAACAGTTGATCTCCAGGATACAGATAGGTTCCCGGACTTGGGGATAAGATACTACCATGCGATCGCTCTATCTGTACCTCACCTTGAATTTGAATAATTTGTCCATTGGCAAGTCTCCGGGATGTGGCTAAAGCGATGCCCATTTTCCAACGTGGCGCTGTTAACCCAATCATCGCCAGTAAACTCAGACTCATTGCCATAAACTGTTGAGATTTCATCAATTTCCCCCGGTTTCTACACGTTGGTTTGCCCAACTAATACAGTCATGTTGTTCCGGAACCCGATGTTGTGAATACTTCAGCGTATTCTTCCAGGCTGTCAGCGCCTCTTGTTCTCTCCCCTTAGCGTCTAAAACTTGAGCCAAGAGACAGTGGGAATGCGGGCTATCGACTTCTAATTCAATCGCTTGGCGCAGATTTTTTTCCGCCGCGATTAAATTCTCTTCCTTTAATAATATCCAACCTAAATTTTTTAAGCAGGCGGCTTTGACGGCATCATAGTCCGTCAATTGTAAACATTGATGAATCGCCGATAACGCTTCTCTATGGTTATCATCAATAATCTGCAAACGAGCCACTTGAGCATAGCCTTCCGGCAGTCCCCGTAGCGCTGCCTGTTGGTATCCTTGAAAGGCACAATTCACATCATTTAGGTCTTTATCACAGAGATAGGCTAAATTATAGTGAGGAATGGCATAACTAGGATTAAACCAAGTAGCGGTGCGGTAGTAAATTTGAGCTTGCCAAAGCTGCCCGTTTTTGTGCTTTTCCACGCCGAATTGATCTAGAGACTTTGCTATCCAATCCCCGGCTAAAACATAGCTACTGATACAGCCAAATACCAGGATTGGGCTAAACTTAATTAACCCGTTTAAAGCCGGACGGAATAATCGGAATCTAGGAGTAATAGCAGCACCAGAAACCTGACTCGGCAACTGCCCAGAACCCCGCAATTCCGGCAACGTTAGGGGTATTACCGCCGGATGCTGGCAAATCACAGGCAACCAACTCGCCCCCGGAAATCGATCCTCTAACCCTTTCAATCGTTGCCGCGCCTGTCTTACTGCTAAATGCAAGGGTTCTCCCCAAGCAAATTCGCGCAAAAAATACTGTAAAAACGCTTGAGCCACAGCATCAACAACAGGTTCCCGCATGGCAATGGTTGGCGGTAAAGGAATTCGGGCGGCGGCTAAATCTCGCACCAATCCCAACCCATCACAGGAGTTAAAAATAACCAACTGTAATCCCCGCTCAATTGCCCGACTCAGGGCTTCTTGTAACTCATAAATGGTTAAACTATTATGCTGTGTATTTTGATTAATAAAAATCCGTCCATTTTGAGCATTCTCATCACTCACACTATGTCCAGCAAAGACTAAAATATCCCACCCTGCTTGCCACAGTTGATCATTCAATTCTTCTCGTTCCGGTTCCACCAACAACTTCGCCTCTACCCCCGGTAACTGTCGCAGCAGACGCCAATCTTTCTTAACATTAATTCCGCGACTATTCCCCAGAATCACTAGCAATTTTACCGCCGCACCCGCAGGCTTAAACCGTTGCCGAATTGGGGCTGGATAGTTAGAACTACTCAAACAAACTTCAGCATAAGGGAAATCCTGTTTTGCCAAACTCCAGAGATGCCAAGGGAGTCGCCATACCTGATCATTATCACTTTCAACAATAATCTGAATCTGTTGACTCGGACTTAATTGAGTTCTCAGTTGCGACTCAATCCCCTGAAATCCCGCCGCCGCCAACCACCCATTAATACTGGTTTCTAACCGCTGAGTAATCTCACCAAACGCCCCATCAGAAATATTGGTAATCCCAGAGGGAGCAACTTCGATAGGGGAACGTTTATTCTGGCGATAAAGTAACTGATAAAGGAGCCGCCAATTGGTGTACAGTTGCGGAATTTCCGGTGCTGGCGGCAACGAACCACTCATTTGCATCCCCAGATTTCCCGGTTGTCCCAACCGTGCCGTAACTGAAGGAAATCCCTGATTAAAATCCCCTTGTCCTAAATTTAAGACGACTAACTCACTCATAGCGGTAATGGGGGCAACAATCAGACAACAAAGGATTCAGTAATACTCACGTCACCCAGAATTAGTTGTAAACTAAAATGGGTTCCAGGTTCAACTTTAAACGGTCGCAATTGAATACAGATATCTTGACCTCTCGATTCCACTTCCTGGAGAACCTCTCCCGGATCAGACTGTAAAATGAGTTTCAGGTGAGGAGATAAATACGCCTCCCCCATTGCCGGATAAACTTGCACAACCAAACTAATTCTGCCATCCGTTTCTTGGGTTAATGCCACCAGCAGGGCAATCATTTTAGTTCCCAACTGTAGCCCCAAATCCAGCAACTTTGCCCGCATCACATCGGCTTCTGGCAGCAATTGCAGTCCCCGTTCTCCTCTAGGAGTTGTCGAGGCTAACCCGCCGCGAAATTGAGGTTGGAGATTAGGTTTAGCCCCAAATACCTGTTCAATCGCCTGCCATCCCTGATCAAAAATCTGCCCAAACCATTGACCCAAATTCAACCGAGAATCCTGGCGCTGGGGGGATGCAGGATTGGTGGTTGTTTCGAGTAGGGATGTTGCATCTTGCCAATTGGTTTCAAAGACATTTTCTAACCACTGACTCAGGCGAACTTGGGGTTGTGTCAGACTGTCCAGATGGTCTAATAAAGCATCCACGGATTCCAGTTGATGCCAGAATAATTCACCCGTTCCCGCCGTTTTAGTAAATCCCAGCAGCGTGGCTTTTTTGGTCTGTTGATTAATGTCTACGACAACATAACCAATGCGTTCATCCTGCACTTCTAGGGGAATCGGGCAGAGTGGCACAGTGGAGGATTGAATCGGTGTCTCCAAGTCTTTAATTATTTCTGAGAGAACCGGGCGACATTCCAATTTTCCCAATCCCGTCACCATCAAATCAGCCACATCCTCACACATCCGCACCACGGGATTCCAGCTATCGCTTTGCTGCAAATTGGTGTCAATTCCCATTAATTGTAAATAGTCATGCACCGCCTGTACTGCCAGGGTATTCAAATAAACCTGTTCAGATTTTTGCGGATTGGGAATTGCCGCCGCAAATTGTTCAGCCGTCTGAATGGCTTTGCGGGTAATTGGCATAGGTAAGACTGTTTCATTGAGCATTTGTAGGTTAGCCATAATAGGTTACACTCCGTCCCCGAAGTTGGGAACTAGAAATAAACTGAACTCTTTTTCGATGCAAACCTGTCCCTACTCTTAGTTATCCCTGAGAATTGGAAATTTTTTGTCGAATCCTCAAATTTTTTGGGTCTTAGTGTGAAGTTTTGTAAAAAAAACTGCCTATAGACAAAAAAGATAGACCCAGTAAATGACAGGTAAACAGAAGGATTTCACCGCAAAGGACAATAATTCTATGAAGCGTTTAGATGTAGCGACAAGCAAACAGACAGCCACGGTACCGTCTCCAGCATCCAGCACCAAGGCGCGATCGCACAATGGTGTTTTCCGATGGCTGACGAGTTTTTGGAATGGTTTATTCGGCTCAAAATCACCACCCCATCACCAATCCCTCGATGACAAGTCCCCAGTATTGCTACAGGCGTTTATCCTCGAACCCATGTACACCCCCAGTGGTTTGGTGGATGGCATTGATGAGACACCCGACTTAGCGACAATGGATATTGATACCCCCGAACTCCCAGAATTGGGTGAGGAGTGGGATATCTCAGACGGGGAAAGTCAAACTTCTAGCAATGCGGATGGGGATGTCGATGTAACCCCGGAAGATACCGCTGATAGCAGTGCCGAAACGACGCCAGAGACACCACTGTTAACGGATCAACTCGAAAACATTCCCTTTATCAATCCTACCTTTGAGTCTGGCACATTCACCGTCGGCGAAACTGGGGAGGTGAGTATTGATTTCCTCTTTGATGGGGGTAGCTATCAGGGAGAATTAGCTATCTTTAGTTTAGATGGCATGAATGAATTTGAACCCGGTTCAGAGGAATTCATCCAAGAAGCCGCCTCTCGTGCATTGAGTGATTCAGAATTAGGTCATATTGCCATTGCGGATCAAACAGAAGGCGCACGCTTTTCCGGTGAACTTGGAGAAGCGGATAACAATGCTGGCGACTATTTGGGTGTAAAAACAGTCCAAATGCGTCCAGGAGATGAATTTGGCGTAATGCTAGTACCCAATGGTACAGTGCAGCAAGTATTTGATAACCCGGATGCGGGGGGTACAATCCGTCCTCTATTTTCCATGGCAACGGCGAATCCAGAAGATGCGTTTCATACGGGACAAATAGCCGATGTCACGGGCGATGGTAGCACGTTTGTTATGGAAGACTTGCGGGTAGATGCTGATTGGAATGACCAGGATTATAACGATGTTGTTTTCCAAGTGCGGGGGGCGACAGGTAACGCGGCATTGATGGATGATGTGGTTGACCCCAATCACGATTGGCGCGGTACAGATATGGGTGAGGCGTTGATTGAATATGCCAGACCTTATATTACTCCAGATACCCCTGATGATGGTGGACTATTAACTGATGATAGTTCAATCGATGAGGGTGAAATCGTTACCGAACCCACGACGGATGAATCAACGGATGTTGTTATCGATGAACCCGTTAACACCAGTGAAATTATCACCGAACCGACAACAGATTCTGAACCGATTGAGTATGAGTTTCCCCAGGAAAATCAGCCGTTAGTCGGCATTATTGATACAGGTTTCAGTGACAATAATCCTGATATTGACTATAGCCGAATCAGTTTAGGGCAAGACCGGATTGATGGCGATGATAACCCTCTATTAACCACAGATGAGGGGAATGAACATGGCACCCATGTATTAGGTACTATTGGGGCGACTCAAGATAATGATATTGGCGTTGAAGGGATTAATGATGATGCGCCAATTTGGGTTGGACGTGCTGTTGGTTCTGGCAAGTGGGCAGAATCATTAGTGGAATTTGTTGATGCGGCTCAAGAATCGGGACAACCCAATGCTGTGGTTAACTTGAGTATGGATTTAACCCAAATTGATGCGGATGGAAATGTTACCACTCGTTATGAGTTTACCCCAATGGAACGGGCGGCGATTGAGTATGCCCGTCAAAATAATGTCATGCTGGTGGTGGCGGCGGGGAATGATGGCGGCGTGATGTCGGTATTAGGACAGGCTTCTCAGGAGTTTGACAATATTATTACGGTTGGTGCAGCCGAACAGTTTGACCCGAATACATCAGTTTGGCAAGGATTTGAGCGGAGTAATTATTCGAGCTACGGTAATGGTTTAGACATTATGGCTAACGGGGGGACAATTGACAATCCCACCCTATCATTGACGGATGAAGGTGTAGGAACAATGGCGGGAACCTCGGTAGCAACTGCCAATGTGACGGGAGCCGCATCGCAAATTTGGGCGGCGAATCCTGAACTGAGTTATCGTCAAGTGATTGATATTCTCAAGGATACAGCAACAGATTTAGGCACACCCAACTGGAACTCAGAAACGGGTACAGGGTTGTTGAACATGGCGGCGGCTGTCAATCTGGCGAAGGCTACGCAGCCAGAAACTCATTATGCTCCCTCCAGTCTCATTCCTGAAAGTTGGAGTGGAGAAGGACAATTTACACCAGGGGAACGGGCAGCATCGACTCCCTTTATGGGTAAATACTATGACTGGGTTCCTTATACCATTCAATCCGGTGATACGCTCTCGGAAATTGCTCTCCGGACAATGGGGAATGGTTCTGCCACTTATTACAATTTCATTGCACAACACAATGGTATTGCTAACCCCAATTTTATCTCTACAGGTAGTACCATTCAGATTCCCCAGGAAGTTTCTGCACCTGCTCCACCACCTAGCGAGAACCCTGGAGATAATAATACTCCCACTTCCTTTACAGGTCGAATCATTGCCACCATTGGCGCAAATGTTCGCTCTGGACCGAGTACGGGTAATTCTCTTGTGGGAACCCGAAACTATGGTGAAAGAGTTACCTTTGATCAAGTCGCGACGGGTGAGTTTATTTCATTTCCTAGCTTAGGAACTGCAACAGACAAATGGTACAAAATACAGGGAAGCAATGAGTGGATTTCAGCCGCGATTGTTAATGGTAGCCCCGACAATTCGCTCAATGAACCTCCCGCCAGTCCGGGTGAACAGCAACAGTATATTATTAAGTCTGGAGATACCCTTTGGGGGATTGCCCAGCGATACTTAAACGATGGTAGTCGCTGGCGGGAAATTACCAAAGCCGATGGTAGTACATTTACTGAGGCGGAAGCGACGCGACTGCAAGTTGGGATGTCAGTCTATTTACCTGTTGGTTATACAACGGGTCCTGGAACACCTGTTACACCTCCTCCTAACCCCGAACCACAACCTACATCTTGGCAACATCCTCTGCCAGGTTATCCAGTAACAAGTGAATTTGGTTGGCGAACCTATTACCACAATGGTCAACAGATAACAAATTACCATAAAGGCATTGATTTGGGTACTTCTGGAACCACTCCTCCTGTTAAAGCGGCAAAAAGCGGAAAAGTCTCTTTTGCTGGCTGGAATGATCAAGGATATGGCAATTTAGTCATTATTGATCATGAAGATGGATTTAAAACCTACTATGCTCACCTCTCTCGTATTTCTGTGTCTCCTAATCAATACGTTAAGGGAGGTGATCACATCGGTAATGTTGGCAAGACAGGATTATCATTTGGAGAGCATCTTCACTTTGAGGTACGTGTTGCTCCCTACGGATATAAAGATAACAGTAAGAACCCTCGTGATTACATCCAATTCTGATTGTGTAATCAGAGTCTTGCAAGCCAGCTAGTTAAGCGATCGCCCTCTCCCTCCCGGTTAGCGCCAATCCCTTATCAAAAGAGCGATCGCCTAAAACACACCTCCATTTTGAGTCAGGGCGGGTTTTGTTGAAAAGTTATCAATAACATCAAAATTAAGCGGCTAAACCCGCCCCTACAAATACCTGGACTCCCACGCGATCGCCCTCTCCCTCCCGGTTAACGCCAATCCCTGATCAAAAGCGCGATCGCCTAAAACACACCTCCATTTTGAGTCAGGGCGGGTTTTGTTGAAACGTTATCACAAACATCAAAATTAAGCGGCTAAACCCGCCCCTACAAATACCTGGACTCCCACGCGATCGCACTTTCTCTATCCCCAGGGTGCGATCGCGTTTTCCCATTCCCCAGATCCCCCATGTCATCAGGAATGGAAGCTTGAGGGTGTGGAAGTGCGATCGCTAACTGGGTGACTACGATACAGTAGAGGTATACTTCAACTCTTGCCCCGATCAAAGGTAAAAATGCAAATTACTTTGAGTCAAGAACAAACCCAAGTCCTTGAAGCTTTGGTCAAGCATGGACAATATCCCTCCTTAGAGGAAGCTCTCAACACAGCCTTGCTGTTATTAATCGATGATGTTGCCCTTTCCAATGGGAATGATAGCCCAGACTATTTAGCATGGGTTGACGCAACTCGGCAGAAAATTAACCGAGCACGAGAACAGGCACAACGCGGCGAAGTGCTAAATGCAGAAGATGTACTCGCTCAACTTAGAAATAAAGTGCAACAAGCAAGAGAACGCACTGTATGAAATCCTTGGTCATTACGGTTGAAGCTAGTAGAGACTTATCAGCAATTTCTGATTATTTTTTAGAGCAAAGTGTCGATGCGGGCGATCGCTTTGTGGAAGCGTTTGGTAAAAAATGTCAGCATCTGGCACAGTTTCCATACTTGGGGCGATCCTATTCCCAGCTTGCCTCTGGTTTACGGGGTGTACCATTGATGGGCTACATCATTTTTTATCAAATTGTTGAAAATGAAGATAAAATTGAAATTTTGCGGGTTATTAGTGGTTATCGTAACTTAAAAAACATTTTCACGCGCAGACTGAATTGAAGAATTGCTTTACTACTACCTTTTCGATTGTAAGCTGTTCGACATTTAAACCTTAATATTAGTAATAGCGAAATCCCTGTAGTGCGAGCATCTTGCTCGCTACCCATTCCAAATTCAAATGCATGACAGCTTACCCCTAAGTAACTAAACTCGCCCGACTCAGGTTTCTGGACTTCCCGTGAAAGTTAGGGTCAATTTCCGCCAATGAACCCTATCAGTGTCAGGTTGTGATACCTTCTGATACCTTTTGATAGCAATCAGTCGATTGAACTTGATACCTAACGGGGGGTTCTAAAACCAGAAATCCCTTTTTAATAAATATAGAGTCAAACCTTAGGATAGTGCCGTTTTCTTTTGTCTGACTACTTAGCGCACGTTGGAAAAAGGGCGCACGTCAGTGCGCCCCTACCCAAAATCGGCATAAAAAACAAACAGTTACAGATCTAGCCATGAATAACACCATTCACCCACCCCCCAATCAACCAGACTATAACAACTGGATTTGTCCCGATATAACAACTTACTGGAAACTCAGCCAACAACGGAACTCCAGCCAATTCATCCTTCACACCCCAGATAACCACCATCACCATCAATTCTCCCCCACTGAAGCCCAAGCGCTGCGTTATTTCACCGGACATTATACCGTCAACCAAATTCAACAGAAACTCGGCGAAACCCTCCCACCCAATTTCGTCAAACAACTCCTGCAAAAATTAATCACCCTCAACATTCTCGCCCTAGAACCCTCCCACCTAAACCAGCCCAAATATACCCCATCCTCACACCAAAATCCCAATCACCCCCATCTCAAATCCAGCCTGCAATGGATTCAACACACCGACAACTATTGGATACTTCGTAACCCCGAAGATAGAACCTTTCTCCAACTCAACAATCAGACAAAAACTATAATTAACGCCCTCGAACACCTATCCCCCAATGCTATCTGCCAAACCTATAACATTCCTCCCAACCAACTGCGAACTCTCCTGCAACAACTCGCCGCCACCGCCATGCTAGAAGGAACCAAACCCCCGAAACCCCGCCGAGGCAAATTCACCCCCTTACAACTCTTATACTTCCGCATTCCCCTGTTTAATCCTGATCCTTGGTTAAGCCGTCATGTTAATAACCTGTCCTGGATTTGGACAAAGCATTTTGCTCTCACATTAGGTCTATTTTTAACCGTTTCCCTAATTATTGGACTCCACCAACACCAGGAAATTGTAGCGATTGGACAAAAACTAATCACTACACAAGGTAGTAACTTACTTCTCCCCTTTATTCTCCTCGCCTTACTTGTGGTATCCCTCCACGAACTCGGTCATGCCTTCACCCTAAAACATTATGCCAATCAAGTTCCTCACCTGAACCTGCAAGTCTCAGAAATGGGAGTATTTTTCATGTTTCTTATGCCTGCGGCGTATACAAACACCAGTGATGCCTATTGTTTGGTGAAACAATATCAACGAGTTCTGGTTGTCGCCGCCGGGGTTCTCTGTCAACTAATTATTGCCGCGATCGCGCTTTGGTTATGGAATGGTTCTGTATCCGGGAGTTGGCTATTTACTACCACTTATCTATTAATGGGGGCGGCATTATTCACCGTTGCCCTTAACCTCAATCCCCTGGCTAAATTTGATGGCTATTATCTCGCCGTAGCCCTAACGGGAATTAATAATTTACGCAGTCGTTCCTTTAAGTTTTACGGCAATCTGCTGCGACGGAAACCGATTCAAGAACGTCCCCGCGACGCCTGGATTCTGGCAGCTTATGCCCCGTTTAGTTTTCTCTATCTGCAATTTATTTTCGGATTTATTCTCTATCGAGTAGTAGGCTGGAGTTTTGCTAATATTCCAACTCTGGCGATGAGTTTGTTGGTTCTCTGGGCGATTTATTTCTATTTTCCCCGCGATCAATGATTGGTATTCCTGCGGTGTTGAGTCAGGGCGGGTTTAGTCACATCTGGGTAAGAGACGAAAGGATAATCGTGAAACCCGCCCCTACAGAACCTCTAAATTATTGTTAATTCTGGGTGAGGTGAAAAATGATAATAATGACACCCGCCCCGACCAAAAAATTCAATTGAGGATTATCTCATCATGAACACTTCCATTAATTCCCGCCAAAATCAACTCAAAGTTGTGCCACCACAACCTAAACCCCCAGTACAACCAGCCTCAGATTCCTCCGCTTTACCCAAACCGGAAAAGCGAACCTCTGTTAACCTGAAAAAATGGCTCCTAATTACCGCAATTATGGCAGGTGTCGGATACGTTACCTTTATCCCCGAATTTCCTCACTCAGTACGCGGAGAAGCCGATATCACCTCTACCTCCAACGCCCGCCAAGATGTTACATTAAAAGTAGCTGGTGTGATTAAACAAATCTATGTAAAACCCAATCAACCTGTCCGCAAAGGCGATAAACTCGTACAATTAGAAAGCCAGGAAATAGAAAGCGCGATCGCAAATGCCCAAACTGAACTGGGAAAAGCCCAATCCGCCTTACAAGACGCCTTGCGATTAGTTGAAGATTTACGGGCTAACCATGCTGAAATGCTAGTTCTAGAAGACAATGCCCGTCAAGCGGCGAATCGAGTTCAACAAGAACTTACTAGCATTCACCAAGGCAATTCTACCCCCCAAATTCAAGCATTAGAACGGGATATTGAAGGACTTTACCAGAAAAAAGACCAACTTTCTGCCAGTCTCACAATTCGCCAGCAGCGTCTGAAAACCATTAAAGCCGTGAACCAAGAAGCGGGGAGTTCTGTAATTCCAGCGATTCGGGTTGATGAACTTCTAGATGATACCTATAGCCGCAAAGCTGAACTGGCTGAACTGACCAGTTTAATTAGCAGAAAACAAGCCCAAATTCAATCTTTTGTCAAAGAACTTAACGATAAATTCACCCTCGCCCAAGCTGAATTAAACGCCGCCACCGCCGCCAGAATATCCGTCGAGGAAAACCTAAACGCCGCCCAACTTGTGGTTAAGGATCGTCAGCGTCAAATCGAAGAATTAACCGCAGAAGTTCAGCGTCAACTATCCCGGCGAGACCAACTGATTTTGGTTGCAGATACAACGGGAACTATCATCACCGAAGACTTGGACTTGCTGAAAAATACTTGGCATCCTGCGGGTCAGAAAATCATGGAAATTGTTGATTTATCTGACTTAACCGTCATTGCCAAGATTCGCCAAGAAGATGAAAAGTTTATCCTTCAAGGTGATCAAGTTAAGTTCTACAAACAAGGAGAACTGCAACCTTATACTACAGCGGTAGAAAATATTTCCTCAGCCCTGCAATCCGATGAAAATCAAATTAAACCCATCTGGACAGTACGACTTTCGATTACCAATGACGATAGCAATCCGATGAAACCGGGAATGACGGGCTATGTTGCCATCGAAACGCGACCGATGACCCTATTTGCTAAACTCAAACATGAAGTTCTCAAAGTTGTGCGTCCGATTTTTATCTGAAATTGTTTGATAAGGGGTTGGCTGAAGACGACAGATTTAACCCAGGGAGTTGGGTTTCCTTGCGTTTTCCCAACCTACAAAAACGACTACTGAATGAGCCGTATCCTGCACATTCAATCAATTGATCGGTTAGCTTGGATATACAACTTTTTTCCATCCGCAGACGGGAGTAGCCCATGAATCGGCAGCAATTCGTTAAAGGTATGTGTCTCGGTTTGGCAATGATGATACCCTTGGGGATAATCGGCAGTAACTCAGTTATCGGGCAAACTGCCATAAACCTAGATACATTGCGTAGCACAGCCCTGTCTCAGCACAATACCTATCGAGACACTCATCATAGTCCAGATATGACCCTGAGTGATTCCCTGAACAACAGCGCTCAAAATTGGGCGAATTATCTGGCAAGCAATGGCGTTTTGGAACACAGTAACTCGGATGCGGGAGAAAACCTCTATGTTTCCTACACGACAGCATCGTCTGTAGACGCCGCTACCTTAGCCAACCAAGCGGTTACAAATTGGTACAACGAGGTTTCAGACTATGACTATAGCAATCCAGGATTTTCTCCGGAGACAGGGCATTTTACCCAGGTGGTGTGGAAAAATAGCACCCAATTAGGATGTGGTGCGGCACGGGGCGTTAAAACGATTCAAGGGACTCAGTACAATGCCTTCTATGTGGTTTGCCAATATACGCCTGCGGGTAATGTGATTGGACAGTTTCCCGATAACGTTATGGCGCCGTAATTAAACCGCCTTGGGTTTAAACCCAAGGCTAAAAGCGAAAGTCAGCTTTAGCTGACTGGATAAGAGTTTTAGTCTACAAAGCTTGGATTATCGGGTGTCGGGGCTTACTGGCAAAGATGCAAGATCAGGACTTACACAGCCATACCATATATATTGGTTAAGGTGCGTTACGCTACGCTAACACACCCTACAGATAGAGCTTTTGCGTAAGTCCTAAAGATATTAGTCGGAACAGGAGTTGCAGTTGCGATCGCTCGTTTTCAATCTTGTTTGTACACCTTGGGTTTTGAGAATCAGTTCAATGCCCTGAGTGATCATCCCTGGGATAACATCTAGTACGGGCTGACCTGAGAGTACATCAAGATTGCCTTCCACACCGATAAGTGCGGCTTGCGCGACGAGTGCGCCAGTGATGACTCGCCGCACAAACTTTTGTTGTTTTTGTTGACTTTTGTCACTTTTTGTGATTTCCGTGCAATTGGTCGATTGGGTCGGTTGAGAGTTGTTCATAGTGAGAACCTTGAAATGTCGTTGAATCAAGGCTCTCTTTGGGGTCGTAGAGCAAAGCAACTGCCATTGTGTCATGGCTAGAAGCCTTTTGAAATCGGGGTTAAAATAGGTTTGGGGTAGATCCTTGGTTTGAGGTAGCCCAAACTTTTTTTGGAACTATATAGACTTCGCTCATGCGCCAACCGACCAAGGGACGAGTTCTGCAAGAGCGCGTGTGGCGCTTTATAGAAGTTCTACTGACTCAAGCTGAGAATTCGTCTAATTTTGAAATTAAGTGGGAAACTGATAAAGATACTGGCAGACCTAATTTTGTAGTGAAAACAAGGCGGAGATTCCTTGAGAGTCTGGCGCAATTAAAAAAACATGAATTCACCGAAGTTATCAAAAGCCTAGAAAATCTCCAAATTTGGGACGACAGACGCCTCAAACAAGGACAAGGTTCAGAAATTGGGTCTTTCGCGCTCAAGCTTTGGAGTACAGACGCACAAAGAAATCGGGAAGAGTTTGAGCGAGTGTGGAATGGTAGCAGAACAGCTAAATCCAAAGCGTTAGAGGCGACTTACAAGAAATCAAAGGCTCATGATGAAGCTTCACAGGATAAACTTAATTGGCAAGACTGTTGCCGTAAAATGCTTCCGGCAGAGTTATCCATTAATCCTCTGCTACATGGGGATGGTGTGGAACTAACCCTTGATGATATCGTGCCATTGGAATTGGTAGAGCGCAAACAGCAACCCCAGTACGAGGACGATTTATCACCCGATAATTTCTACAAAAAAGCCCCCACTGAATACGAAACACCTGTTGAACACAGCCAATTTATCGCTCAAGTCTTGGAAACAGGGGACAACCTTAAGAATCGGGATAGAAAAATTGCAGTTATTGGAGAACCGGGGGCTGGAAAAACAACACTTTTACAGGAAATTGCTCAAGCAGCAGAGAAGACTGGAGGCTTACCGATTTTTGTCAGGTTGGCAGACTTAGGAGAAAAAACCTTAAAGGACTATCTGCTAGAAGATTGGCTAGAAGAGGCTACTGGTAAGCGGCGTATCCCAGAGGATATTCAGGATGACTTTGTTGAGCAGTTTAATTTAGGTCGAGTGTGGCTGCTGTTAGATGGAGTTGATGAAATTTCAGCAACTGATAAGCAGCTATCTAACCTTGAGAAGCAGTTGAAGGGTTGGGTAAGCGAGGCGCGAATTGTGCTGACTTGTCGAGTAAATGTTTGGGATGTTGGCAAAAATAACCTTTATGCTTTTGAGAAGTATCGCATCCAACCGTTGAGTTATCCTGGCTTAGTTGGTGATTTTATCCACCGTTTCTTTTCCAAGGCTGGCGAACAAACGAAAGGAGAGAAATTAATCGAAAAGTTGGAGCGATCGCAACCGCGAATTCGAGATTTGGTTAAAAATCCTTTGCGGTTGACTCTGCTGTGTCGAACTTGGAAACGGCGACAAGGAGAATTGCCACAGACTAAAGCTGAACTCTACAAAGGTTTTGTTGAGACGTTTTACGAGTGGAAAGACAAACCTGAACTTGATGAAAATAAACGTCAACTCCTTGAGCAAGCGTTGGGGGAGTTGGCGAAAAATGCGATTGATAAAGAGACAACTAAGTTTCGGCTACGAAAATCTGTTGTTCGTCGGGAATTGGATAAGTTTGATAAGTCGTTGTTTGATTTAGCTTGTCGTGTAAGTTGGATTAATCATGTAGGTATGGCAGCCGAAAATCCAGATGAACCTGTCTACGCTTTCTTCCATCCCACGTTTCAGGAATATTTTGCAGCGCTGGCGATCGATGATTGGGACTTTTTCTTACCCCGCGCCCACGATAACCGTAATCCTAAACCAGTCTCAGAGAAATACCGGATTTTTGAGCCGCAGTGGAAAGAGGTGATTTTGCTGTGGCTGGGGCGTGAGGAGGTGGCGAAGGAGCGGAAGGAGGAGTTTATCTGGAGGTTGGCAAGATTTAAGGATGGATGTGGCGGTTTTTATCACTATCGAGCATATTTCCTTGCAGCAGTTGGGATTGCTGAGTTTCGGGATTGTAGCCTCGCTGATGAAATTGTTGAGGTAATTCTCAAGTGTAGCTTTGGTTATTTCAATATTGAAATCCAGAAATGGCAAAAAAATTTCGATATTATTTCCACAGAAGCAAAGAATGTATTAGATGTATTGGCTCAAACAGCACATACTAAAGTTATTGATGTTTTGACCAAACAGTTTCCTCCTGACAACCTGGTGAGCTGGGAGGCTACTCTATTCTTAGGAAAAATCAGTGATACCAATTCAACTGGCATTAGGGCTTTAATTGATCTACTTACCAGCCAGTATTTTTTGACTCGTTACGAAGCTGCTTATAGCTTAGCGCGAATTGGTGCTGGCAACCAAGATATCATCAACAGCCTGACAAGCCTATTGAACTCTACTCAAGATAGAGAAATACGCTTATTTGTTGCATGGGTTTTGGGTAAAGTCGATCTGGGAAATCAAGATGCACTCAAGGCATTGACAGAGCTGTTGCACTCCAGCAAGGATAACGAAACCCAGTTGCGGGTTGCCGAGAAGTTAGGAGAAATCGATCCTGGAAATACAGATGCCATCAAAGCACTAATCAAGAGATGCTTGACCAAAACTGCCCAGAGTGCGACTCAGTACCCGAAACGATGTCAGCACTCAAGCTGTATTGGAAATCCCTCAAGCGCAACAGCACTAAACGCCATTTTTTAGTCTTGTACGCATCATCTACCCATCCCTATAACCAGGCATTTCTCACAGCTTTAAGCAAATTCGGGCGTGAGATTTGTGTTGTCACTGAGCAACCCATTGACCACATTCCCTTAAAATACTTCGCACCAAGCCAGTCAATCAAAGACATCCTGGAATGGATACGCACAAACTAGTGGCGTGACCCAGCTAAAATGGTGGTATAGATTGTAGGTTGGGTTGAGGAACTAAGCCCAACAAAAGATAGGGCTAAAGCCCTTACTACGAACCCAAGCTAATCTATCAAATTAGGTGTGCCACGCCACTAAAATTAATCCAGATGTACCAATTGATATCCCTTTTTTCAGGTTAACCAGACTATGAAACTAGCCAACTTATCAACAAACACTCTCGAAAAAATTAAATCAGTCCGCTGGGACAGAATTATCGAAAAGCACGAAGGTCCCGAAGATTGGGAATCAGTTTTCAGATATTCTGAACCCGAATTTATGGAAATTGAGGGATGTTGGGTGCTATTACCTATCGAACGAGAGCATCATGCCAATATCACAATCCTGCGTTCGATTTGGAGTGCTGATGGCAATTCCCTAACCCTGTTTCTCAAAGACACCACCTATGATGATGACCCGTTTTTCTCCGGCTATATGGCTGTTTGCGATAAGGTGAAAGATGAAGATTTCTTTTTGGCAATTTTATATCATGAATGGTTTATGATTGAACGAACAGATGTTTTTGAGTTATGAGCGCTATATCTTCTGGGAAAATGTGAGTTAATCTATATTGACCTTAAACAGCAAGGTATAACCTGATGCCTAGAAAAGATACCTTTCACGATATTGTTCGCCGCGCCCTTGAAAAAGACGGCTGGACAATTACTCACGATCCCCTTTTACTACGCTATGAGCTAGGCAAGCTGTATATTGACCTGGGAGCCGAGAAAGTCTTAGCCGCAGAACGAGACGGACAAAAGATTGCCGTTGAGGTTAAAAGCTTTCTGCAAAACTCTACTATTTCAGAATTTTATAGCGCTCTTGGACAGTTCATCAGTTATCGCATCCTCCTGGCAGAACAATATCCAGAATACATTCTATATCTTGCTGTACCACTAGATACCTATACTTCCTTTTTCGCTACCCAACTTGCCCAAGGCATCATTAATAGCTAACAATTAAAATTAATTGTTTACAACCCACAACAGGAGGTTATTGACCAATGGCTACACTAGATCAGTACCGTGAAATAGTGCAGAAACTCCTGCAAGATTATGCCGCCTTTAGTCGTAACGATCAAGAGGTTGAAACCGAACTTATTTTCGACACGACTAGAGATCACTACCAACTTGTGCATATTGGTTGGCAGGGCGAACGACGGATCTATGGTTGTATTTTACATCTTGATATTAAAGACGGAAAAATCTGGCTTCAACACAACGGTACAGAAAACGACATTGCTGCCGAACTCGTAGAAATGGGAATCCCGAAAAGCGATATTGTCATCGGCTTTCACTCCCCCTTTAAACGCCAATTCACCGAATATGCTGTTAATTAGGGGGTAAGGATTCAGGGGTCGTGGAAATCCGATGAAGGGGGAAGGCTTCGCCTCCTTTTGGCTATGAGTCGAGTACGGCAGTTTGGCAGAGGCGAAGGCTTGCCCCTTTTGCTCCGGCACGGAGAGAACTACCTGAGTGGAAAAATCGCAACGATGGCGCTCTAGTAACACAAAATCTGCTTAAATATAAGGTATGTGAGTGCTGTTGCCATGAAGCCCAAACTTGACCCAAACCAACTCAAACAGTTGCCCACCGAGGAACTCGTTAGCTTGCTGGTGCAGCAACAGCTTGTAATTGAGAAATTGCAACAAGAGATAGAAAGGCTCAAAGCTATCCAGAAACTGGATAGTCAAGCAAGTTCAAAGCCCCCTTCAACGGACTTGCTTCTCAAACCGGAAAAACCAAAACAGCCGAGGGACAAGAGCGCTGGCGAAAAGAGTAACAGTAGTGGGGACAACAGTGCTGGCGCAAAGAGCGACAAACCGAAACGAAAGCCAGGAGGACAACCAGGTCACCCAGGTAAGACCCGTAAAGGTTTTGGGCGAGTCGATAGATACTCCATTCTCAAACCCCAAAAATGTACTAGCTGTGGCTGTGTAGAATTTGAGGAAAATCCAGCATCAGTGCAGCGGCAGCAGGTCGCGCAACTGGTAGCACATCCAATAGAAATAGTCGAATACCAGAGACAAACCTGCCGTTGTGCCTGTTGTGGTCAGCTAACAGCAGCGCCTTGGTCAAAAGAAATTGTGCCAGGACAAGACTTGAGTGTGAGATTGCAAGCACTACTGGTGTGGTTAGGCAACTATGGACATCTATCTTATGAAAAGCAGCAAGAACTACTGTGGGAACTGGGCAGGATTGAGATAGGAGTGGGAACTCTGAATGCCACAAATGCTCGGATGGCGGATGCGGTGAAGGAAAGCGTTGACGATTTGCGGGAGTGGATCAAACAGCAACCGTTAGTCCATGTGGATGAATCTCCTTGGCCAGTGTTGGGTCTCAAAGAATGGTAGTGGGTGAGTGCGACACAAGAATGTTGTCTATTTCATCCAGGTGATACCCGCTCACGAGCCGAATTAATCCAACAGTTGGGGTCTAGGTTTGATGGTGTAATCAATAGTGATGATTACAGCGCCTATAATGGCTACGAGGTCAAGGCACAACAGAAATGTTTAGCCCATCTTTTACGTCATTTCAAAAAAGTCGTGAAATTGAGCCATGGTAATAATCCGGCTTTAGGGCAAGCGTTCATTGAACTGATTGAGGAAGCCTTTGCCCAACATAAGCAATGGCGTCAAACTCAAGATTCTACCTCTTTCTTTACCTGGGCTGCCTCTTTTAAGCTACGAGTGGCGCTAACCATACAACAGTGGATAAGTACAGCCGGATATGAATCGGGCAAGTTACTGCGCTCTTTACGGGATAAAGCCCAACAATGGTGGTACTTCCTCGACCACCCAGAAGTGCCACCGGACAATAACTTGGCGGAACGTTCTCTGCGTTTGGCGGTGACAAAACGTAAGGTCAGTGGTGGGTCTCGCTCAATGAAACGATTTCAACAGACGGCAGACTTATTAAGTGTAGTGCAGACTTGTCGGCGACAAGGACGGTCGGTGATTGAGTTTTTTCAAGCTGCCTTGATGGCTCAAACTGAGTCGGGGCAATCTGTGTCGCTGTTGCCTGAACCTGTCCCTTGAAACCCAGTTGTCTGTGTCCCTTGTGATTGAACTCGACAAGGTTACACACTGGCAAACCGAGGCTCCATTCCTACCCATCATCCTGAGAGATGGGTGGTATCAGCCTGATGCCGGGGTTTTGAGCCTGGGCGCACTCGCCGATATGACTTAATTCCCTTTCCCAACTTACTTTGGTACGGCTCGTACACCCAGGCTTATTGATGAGCTAAACACAGACCTGAATCCTTACATTAGGGGTTGCTGAATAAGTCTTGTGATGAGGGGAGGGAACAGGGAACAGTTTCAAACCTGATCCCGTTAGGCTTGGTTTTTGTCGCCAGGATTATGGCACTTAGTCGGGGCGGGTTTAGTTACATCAGGGTGACAACAAATGTTAGTAGTTAAACCCGCCCCTACAAAAACTGACAGGTGTAGGTTTTTTATTTTAAGGTGGGGACTAGACAAGGAGGACAAGGAAGGAAAGAAGACAAGGGGGAAATTGTGAGTCCCTACAACAGAAAGATGACATACTTCCGATTTTAATCGCCGTGGGAAAAGGGGGTGACAAACATCTATGCAGGTAATGTCCAAATTAAATAAGATGCCCATATTGCTGCCACCACCGCCAAAATAACTAACCATAATGGATAATGGGCGCGACTGACTTTCCCATCTGATGTACTCAATGTTTCCACATCAATCCAAGGCGTAACTCCCCGCCGAAACCAACCCATTACTGTCACCGATTCACCGACTAAATCACTGGGGCGAGTTCCCAGGGGGAGTAAGTTACCCAGAGAGCCTAAAATGGAAAAGTAATGCAGTTTCACTAACCCGCTATCCGTTTCAATAATTAAATCCACGCCTAACCAATTCTGCAATCCTCGCCGCCCTAAAAGTTTACCTGTAAATTCCACAGGTTGATGAGTAGAGGGTAACGCATTCGGATCAGCTAGCATTTGTTCCAAGCTGGGTTGGTGACGAATCGCCGCAGGTTTGATATCGGGAAAGTAACGATTAATCCAGAGAATAATACTTAAACTAAAGGCAATTAGGATACAAGCATCCAGAAATGACCCAGCATTGTGTAACCAGATTAGCCGCCAGAATCCAGTTATCCACCAGCGAGATAGCCAATCACTGAGAATACCGAGTAACCAGAATCCAATTCGCAGCACAACACCGACAACGAATCCGGTTAATAGAACACTTTGAAATAAGGGAAAGGCTTCATAACTGGCAATGAGTTTTAACCAACGTGTTTTATTATCCCGTATGGGTGGTGGGGGTATGGGTAAATCTAATTCTGTCCCCAGTCGCCATTCATAAGCATAACGGGCGCACAAATGCAAGCGATCGCCTAATAAAGGATGAGCGGCTGTGATAATTAACCAGTGGCGGTAAGGGTTGGTACATTCCCACTGTAAAACCCGTTCAAAGGGGACATGGGGCGAACAACTGCTTAAGAGTAATCCTTGGCGGTATCCTACAGGTAATACTAAATCAAAGCTATCCCACAAGGGGCGGGTTTGTTCGGCTTGATGGATGGCATCACTCATTCCTAAGCCGATTTTCAATAGCGCCCGGGTTAAGCCATTAGGATTTCCGGTGGTTTCTATCGCCACGCGATCGCTATAGTAAATTCTAATCCGGGAAAACCACAGCAGGGGGAGGCGCAGTAGCCAGTAAGTAGCGTAACCTAAGCTGGAAATAATACTGGCAATTCCTAAACACAGAGGCGGTAACACTCGTTGGGTGGCGGGGTATTTGCGCCGAATCCATTCCGCTAACTGTTCTCCCCCTTGGGCAACATATATATATAGGAGATAGGGAAACTGGAGAATTAATGTGCCTAGAGAACTTAAGATAAAGTCCCTGTTTACAATATGTCCCAACTGAGTCGCATAAATCGTGGCGACTTCATCGTCAGCCAGTTGTGATAAAAGTCCTTCACTGACGACAATTCGGGCGGTGCGCGGTAAATTCCCATAAGCTATCGCTAACGGCGCTTCTGTGGGTAAAATACCCAGCGTCGGTAACGGTAAACGGCGTTGACGACAAAACCGTTGGATCACTTTAGCCGATTCTGAGGATCGCGCCGAGAGTTGGCTGACGGAGAGTGGTTCTAATCCATACACCTGTCTTAATAGCCAATCCATTAACCAGGGAGAGACAATTAGCACCAAGATAGCCAAGACAGCTAAAACCTGAGTGGGATCACGGTAGAACCATTGAATCGGTGATAATAACGGCAATTGCACCAAAATCGTGTTGGTGGTTGCCATTAAGAACTCTAACCAGAAACGCAGCACCCAAGCAAACGCGATCGCACTTGCAATCCCAATTAACCCCAATCGCCTTAATTTCGGGCGTTTGAACGGACGCCAGTTTTCTGCACGCCCTAAGTTGCGAAACCGAGGGCTGGGGGAAAAGACAGAGGGTGCTGAAGGGGGTGTGAAAGCAACCGGGAGTTGGGATGAGGGTTGAGGAGGTTCGTTTCCCGGAGACTGTTGTTGCGATTTCCCTCCTGTAAATAGACGTTTAGCCGAATCAGTTAACCGTTGTTTAATCGTTCCCGGTTTAGAGGAGGGCGAGTTGAGGGGAACAAATCCCGTAGGATTCGCTGAAGTGTCTGCTTCTGGCGTAAACCCCGTCTGATTGGCTGGAGGTGGGGATTCCGCCATGAGTTCCGGTAAGGTATTTGTCGCCCATTGTTGCACTTTGGGATTGAGATCTTGGGTAAGGGTTTGGCAAAGCGCGATCGCATTTGGGATATCACCACTGCGGCGATAAGCCTTGACTAGGGCGACACTGGCGCGGGAGATAATAGCTTCATCTAACTCAAATTCGCAGACACCTTCCAGGTGTGCGATCGCCACATCGTAGTTGCCTTCTTTGAGAGCCGCTAAACCAGCATCGAGGGAGGGATTGGGAACAGAAGCCATAATCGTTACACTATACCCTGCTCTTTTACAATAAGCTGTCCTGCCGAGAATATTTCATCCGGGATAAATCGCGGGGGGTTGTCTCACCCTGTCATTGTAAAGTTTTGTGTAGGGGCGAGGGTCATGTTTATCGTTTCTGGGTCAGTATTTTTCCACAACTTTATATAAAGTTTACCTTAACTTTACATCAATTTTAACAAGATTCATCGCAACTTCACAATTAACCCTTTCACTAGAGAAAAAAACTGGCTATACTCAAAACTGTTGAAACAATTAGCATAGTTGTGTGGGCGCTAATGAGTTTAATCCGTGATTTTAGTTCATCGATTTTCTGCATAAAATAGGAGCAATTTAAACGGTGAACTAGCCAATAAGAAAAATTTTCAAATTTCACATTCAGGGTAGATGCTTGTCCGGATTAATCGAGGGATTTGTTTGATTTAAATTCCTGGATAAGTTTTCTGTGGCTAAAGTCCAGACACTCCTATTTTTTCCCTATTGACGATAGCTCAAAACAGTTCAGATGTCCCAAGGTAAAAGAGAGTTTGAGGTTAACGGAGAATGAAATTACTCAATATTGCGCCTAAGGCATTCTGGGGTCTCGCGATACTGTCAGCCACTACCGCGTTTTCAGTCGCAACCCCTTCAGCGACGGCGATAACGATTAGCGGTAGCCGTGTTCAAGATATTAGTGCGGCTGATATTGGTGAATCCTTCACCGTTTTTTTAGGCGGTAATATAGATAGAGAAGAGACAGAGGGGTTGTCGTCCAAAGCGCTGTTTAAAGTAGCGGGCTTTGAAACCGTGACTCGGATAATTAACAATATCACCCAGCAGGTGACAGAAGTAAAATTCGACGTTCAGCTTAGTAATACATCTGAGCCAAATATTTTGCAAAGTCGGACATCTGGGTTTGGATTTGATGTCAGTGAAACGTTAATCGGTGCAAGTATTCAGGCAATTAACGATGCATCAAAACCCCTATTTCAACAGGCAAATTTAGGTAAAAAATTGTTGGATGGCAGGGATGGAACCGTTGATGTCTGCTATAGCGATCAAAAGAACAACTGTAGAGGTGGGAAAAGCGGCGGAGTAACTACGGGAAATATAGGTAATTTTTCGACAACGCTGACTTTAAATTCCGCGACTCAAACGGTTGATCTGGATAACTTCGGAGTCCGGTATCAAAGTATTGATTTAGCGGGGACAAAACGACTTGAGGATTTGAGCGGTACAGGTTATACGGTTACTGTAGCACCAGGGGGTAGCAAGGATTGGGCAGAGGAGGATTGTCAAGATTGTCATCTTCGATAAGGAATTGTTGAATTCTAACTGCAATGCTGTAAAAACATAACAACCTGTAGGGTGTAGGGTGTAGGGTGTAGGGTGTAGGGGCGAGTCGCTGCACAAATGTTCGGTGCGAGAATTAACCTATCTCGACTCGCCCCCGCCTAAATGTATGCGGTTTCAGATGATAACCGACGGAGGGCGACCCGATATAATTAAAGGCTGGGTAGTGTTAATTAAATTCGGCGGGTCGCCCCTACAGGGGGAAAACCGATAAAATTAAGAATTGGGTGGTATTAATTGGTTACGTCTCTTTGCCCATACAGTGTTTTATATTAATCAAAAATAACCGAATTTTACCCGGTATTTCATAATCGGTGATACCCGAAACAGGGCGACCCGACATAATTAAGTGTTTGGTGGTGTTAATTAAATCCGGCGGGTCGCCCCTACAGGGGGAAAAACCGATAAAATTAAGAATTGGGTGATGTTAATTTGTTCCGTCTCTTTGTCCCTACGGTGTTTTCCTTAAGTTGACACCAATGGACACGTACCCCTCCCCGCTGCCATATTCCTACGATGAATTCTCCTATTGTAGAAACTCTAAAGGAGGATCAGTCGTCTTCGCACCAGATGCCAATGACGACTCACAGTGGGAATTGTATAATAATGAATCAAACTGCCCAAGGTATTCCCGGTTTACCTGATCTCACTCATCCTCAAGAATTAATTCAGTTTGGAGAACAGTTACTCAGTTCATTCCTAACCCTAGCCTTACTCGTTGGGGCGTTAGGAATTGTCATTGCCATGATTGGTGCTGCATTGCGCCGCACTCAACCGGAACAAGCTATTTTTATTGGCGAATGGGTTGTCCGCTATTCTCAACTTTTACGGATATTGCTGCATGGAATCGTGGTGATTATTCTGTTAGTGGCGGGATTTTTTCTCTGTTCCACCTTGGGAAATCGTTACCACCATTGGGAACAAGCACAAGTGGCGGAAATTGCAGCAACTGTGGCGGGGGAACGGTTGGAACAATCTGCGCCGCAAGTTCGCTATATGGTAGAAGAACAATTTACTTACAATCGACAAATTAATGGCAGAATTGTTCGAGTAGAGGATACACAGGAAGTCAGTCGCTTGTTAGCTTTGGCAGGTTCTGAAATTCAAGTGACAATTAATCAAATCCGCAATTGGCAGGATCAGACGAATCATTACCAGATTGACTTTACGGCTACGTATCAGGTTACTAATACTCTAGCAGAAGCACAAGAACTATTTTTTGAGATTTCGCCACCCTACGGTTATTCATTATTGCAAAACTTTCGAGTCGAACAGCCGGGAAGGCGACTCGAACCGACCAATCCGAATAACTATAGTTTTCCGTTGCGTTTAGAACCGGGAGAAAAGACGGAATTTCAGGTAACGTACCAAGCCCAAGGCGCACCACGTTGGGTTTACAATGCAGGGGGACAGTTACTGTCTAATTTTCGCCTCACCATTGATGCTAATTTTTCCCAAGCGGATTTTGCCAGTGGGATTATACCCACCCAAATGCAGGATCAGGGAGAGGGGACGGTGTTTACTTGGCTGTTTGAAGATAATGTATCAGTTCGCAATCCCTTCGGTGTGTTTACCGCAACCAATCCGATTACGAATACAGGGGTAATTCCGCGTCTGTTGCTATTAGCGCCAGGATTATTTTTATGGTGGATATTGTTACTCTATCTCTCCCTACCCTTGAGTATACGGAATGTTGCGATCGCAGGGGGTGTATTCTTTGCTAGTTTGCTAGCCTTGACTTATTTTAGCCGGGTTATTGATGCAAGGTTAGCGTGGACAGGAATTTCGTTAGTGGTGTTGGTATTGGTTTGGGGATTAGGAAACGATCGCCAAACGTCACTGGCGGCGGTAGTATGTACGATCGCGGGTATGGTGTTACCGATTTTAGGGTTACTTGTACCCTATAGTGGATTAACCTTGAGTCTGGCGGGATTGCTATCAATGATATGGTTAGCCATCCTCAATTGGTATGGTATTCAATTAAAGAAATCCTAGGGGAGCATGTCAGGGACAGCATAAAACCTTATTGTAGGTCAATCAAGATTGAATTACGATAACGCTTGTAAATATTTAGCTGAACAATATCCGGCTGAGTTCGTGAGTTGGTTGCTTTCGGTGCAGTCGCCAGATATCCAAGTCCTCAAAACTGAACTGACTCTAGAACCCTTAGCCAGTTTGACGCAAACGGACACCCCTCAAGGCTTACTTGCACAGGTGGCGGAACAAACCGCTACAATTCCTGACAGGGAACAGCGACAAACTCTGGCGGGTTTTGCGGAGATTTTAGCTGGATTGCGGTTTGAGAAAGCTTTGATACGTCGGTTTTTTCGGGAGGACATCATGCGCGAGTCGGTTATCTATCAAGATATCTTGCAACAAGGAAGACAACAGGAAGCCCTTTCATTAGTCATGCGCCTACTCAAGCGACGATTAGGAGAGGTTAAGCCAAGCGCAATTGAGCGGGTTCGGGCGTTATCCATCGAGGAATTGGAGGAGTTGGGGGTAGCGCTATTGGATTTTTCCGGAGTTGCTGATTTAGTCGCTTGGTTTAACCGACAAAAGATGCGAGACGTGGAAATCGCTTTGATTATCCGCCAGCTAACCCGACGGCTGGGTGACGTTGACCCCTCACTGCGCGATCGCATTAACAGGTTATCAACAGAACAGTTGGAAGCGTTAGGAGTCACGCTGTTGGATTTTTTCCAAGTTGCTGATTTAGTGGCTTGGTTGGAGGAGCAACAAATGAGCGATTAATGATGGTGGTTTCAGAGTCAAGTCTGCGTCTGTTGTAATTAGTGCCAAGGTTATTTCTTTGGTAGTTATTGTTACTCTATTTCTCTGTACCCTTGAGCCTACGGAATGTTGCGATCGCAGGAGGTGTATTTTTTGCCAGTTGGCTAGCGTTGACTTACTTTAAAGTTATAGCAACCGCCATAGCGGTTAGGACGCATCATTTGGTAGAGACGTTGCATGCAACGTCTCTACAACAGTTCGGAAAGTCCTAATTAATGTGTCTACTGCTATATTAGGTGTGATCGCACTTTACTGTGAGGGGGATGGAAAATAAGTAATTCCCCTTTATTAGTAATTTGATGAAAGTGTGATTTCACCTATTCACACCAAGCCTGATGAAAAGCTGAGTAACTCATATTTTGGGCGCAGTACCAGATGACTGGGTAGCAAAGTAAAAATTGATGCTTTAATTGTCTTACTGCTAAATCAAATAAATCACCACCAAGAATATTCTTCATACTCCAAATAGCTGTTGTTGGAACTATTCCTTGATCAATTACTTCTAATAGACAATCAAAAGCCTCCCGACTACCAATGCCAATAAGTCCCAATCCTTCGATAGCGGCGTAATAAAAATCCTGATTTTTATAGGCTCTGACTATTTTAATTAGTTGTTGAATCGCTTTTTTATTTCCGTGACCAATGTAGCTCAAGTGATGAATATACGTAATGTGCAGTTCGGGATTTCTGCCAGTTTCCATAATCTCAATTAATTCCTGCACTTGCTCTTGAATTGTTGTTCCCTTTAAAAGCATATCAGAAAGTATAAACTTTTTTGTTTGGTTCTCTAGTTGATTCTGTTTATTATAAGCTTCACGCGCAATACTTAATAATCTACTTAATGCATCCTCACCACAATTTGGTCGATTTGAAGACCAGTTTGTCCAGTGTTCCCAGTTCCTCTCCCATGTCTCGCGTGTAATACCCCCTCCTATAGGTTCAAGTAGAATTTTATAGGCGCAGTCAAACATAGGATCTGATTCATCAGGAGTAGATTCTAGAAATTTTAAAGAAGCCCATTTACGAACTTCCGTACTTTGACTATTCTGTATTAAATATTTAAATTTTTTTATGGCTTTGAAGTTGCCTTGAGAAAGTTGAAGAAGGAACGAAGAAACTTCAAAAATATTTTGTTCACTTCTTCCTTCTTCATCTAGTAAATTAGATAACTTAGTGATTACTAATTTGCAATCTGTTTCAATTAACATCGATTTAGCGGCGTTCTCAACAAATTTAGGTGATTTAGACTCTTGAGTGTGTGGATAGGGAAACTTTACCTGATAAGTCTGACCAAAGCTCCATTTAACTATCTCGTTTACGATATGATTGCTAGTATTGCAATCGCTAAAATCATTAAACTCGGCAATACCTGCTGCTGCTAAAAAATATGCCTGATAACGATAAAATAACTCCGTACACCCATCTTTAAAATTTACCAACTTTTTAATAAACGCCTCTTTCTGCTCCTTCGTTACCTCTTCATCAGGTCGCCCCAGCCACAGCAAAATCACCTCTTTCCACTGCGGCTCAAAAATTCGGTATCTGTCTGAGACTGGTTTAGGATTAGGGTTATCGTGGGCGCGAGGTAAGAAAAATTCCCAATCATAAACCGCCAGCGCTGCGAAATATTCCTGAAACGTAGGATGAAAAAAGGCATAAACCTTTTCATTGGTATCTGCATCATTATAGACATGAATCAGCCAATGCAACTTACAAGCTGAATTAAACAAGTCTTCCCCCATGACATCGAGAGCAAAACTTTCTCGTATAGCGAACCGGGACTTTTCTTCGTCAATTGCCTCCCGTGCCAACAGTGCTAATTTTTCGTTTAACTCCTTCCGCTTTGTTGAAATTGTGGTAATTTTTTCGTCTTTCCAATCATAAAAAGCTCGCGTAAATTGCTCATATAGCGCTGCTTTAGTCTTCGGCAAATCCCCTTGACGAAAATATCAGCTTTGACACAGTAACGACAACAGAAGTGGGTTTTTGGCTAAATCCCGAATGCGCTGGTGTCTATTTGCGTCTAGCTTTTTCCCTAATGATTTCCCTAGTTTTGGTTTGTCAGTTTTGGAGAACCATTGGCAGATAAACTGTTTTACCTGATCAGGTTTATTGCTATCCCCATATTCCAACGGCAACGTGCGATACGTATCAAAACCCTGTAGTGCATAAACATTAGCATCCCAGACATTGACACGACAAGTCAGCACCACTCGCGCATCAGCAACCCAGCCTGTAAGTTCTTTCCTAATTTTGGCTAAAGCTTCAACAGGTGAGGAAGCTGGCATTTCATCCACCCCATCCAACAGCAGCACTACTTCACCACTTTTAAACAGTTCTTCTAGCGCTTTTTGCTGTTGTGTTACATCGGAAGTTTTCAAAGCCTCTTTGAGCCACTTCTGGCGCAGGTATTCTTCTAGAGTTTTTTCTCCTATGCTTCCTAAAGATATCCAAATTGGCAAACCTGGGGCTTCTGGAGAAAATGCGATCGCTTCCAGCAGAGTGGTTTTACCCGCACCTGGTTCTCCAATAATAGCGATGCGTTTACCGTGACTCTTTTTAGTTTGTCCCTGGTTAATAACTTCCTCTAAAAACCTGTTATGTTCATACGTATCGATGATTTCTTCCGTCTCTAGATGGAAAAAACGTGAACCTTGTTCTGGTGTAAGAGAAAAATCACGATCATGCCTGGGTTTATATTTGCGCTCAACTAATCCTAGCTGTACATAGAAGGGTTCAGACATTATTTCGCTAGCTTGTCGTCTAATGCTCTGCTTCTGAGTCTCCAGCATATTAAGACAAACTTCTCGCCAGTCAGGATAAGCGATCGCACTTGAAAATTTTACCCCTGAGTCTGACTCAGATATAGAATCTTGAACCTGCTGTTGCTGACCTTCCCACTCTTCGAGGGAACAGTCAAGCAACAAGTTACAGAAACCGTCAATGACCCAATATTTAAAAGTAGTTTGCGCTTCCTTGTAAAAAAAATTCCGTACAGTATCGTCTCCCGGTGGATCAGGATTAGCCTTAACTCGATCGCCCCAGTCGATTTGAAATCTCTCTATTAAAGCACGACCTTCTCCTGGTTTATACCTTTCCTCATATCTCTCCCGTAACTGTTGCCGCAAATCCGCAGGCAAGGACTCACGAAAGTCATTCTCTCTTTTAGGTCTATTAGATTTTTTGCGTTTCGATCTTCTGGTTCCAGGTTTCCCACTCATGTACCGCGAGATGATTGTGTGGAGAGTGTTTGAGTCATCATCTATTTTAGCGTTTCTGCTCAATCGGCTTCACATCGGCTTTTGATCGGCTTTTAACTTCCCCATTCAACGTTTGGAGTTGGTAGAACGTTAATTGTCCAATCCAAGAGGCAAAGTTATGGAATTCTCTAATAAAACGATGAAATCGCCAGTTGCACCGGATTGTGGTAATTTAAGGGATTTAAACTCAGAGAAACCCACACTGATGTCAGAGTCAGACTGGCCCCCCTATCCACCAGCAGGTGCAAAGCCTAAGTTTAATGACCCAGGTGCAGCCGAGTGGCGATACCAACGTTATAAATATGACCAATACGAAGCCGGGAAACAACTGGAGGAAATCTTATCATTCGACTCTTGGAAAGAACGATACTTTAACCCCGCACTCCTGGGAGGACGACCGGGAAGACCAGGAGGGTCAAACCAAGTCGCAGCGCGTCAAGCTTTGGCTAGCGAAGGTTTTCAAAACGTCGAAAATGTGGAACTAGGTGGCAGATATCCTGATATGGTCAAATACAACCCCGATGGCAGTACTGACTATCTGGAAGTGGGAGAAATGCTACAAAATGGACTACCATCTGCACGAGAAAGGGTGAAACTTGCCGACGAAATTTCAGCACTCGGCGAAAATGATACCGTCACGTTTGTCGATAAAACGGATATAACCAGACGCATTACCTATCGCCGGGGAGATACAGCGCTTTCCTCTGCTATGAGGTACAACATCAATCTAGCAGTTTGAGGGATAGCGGGCTAATACTGTACTCCATAAGAGCGCGAAGCGCTGTAATGTAGGAACCAAGACAGTAGACAATAACCGTTGACTGTCAATTGTCAATCCTCCTCTTAAACTCTCAAATCACTATGAGTTACGTTCTGCGCGTATTTTGCCAAAGTCCCCAACCTATATCCAGCAGCGAGATTACTGATTTCATCCGGGATGGCTACTTTTTTGAGCAACCGCCTCATTTTCAGGTTCAGCCCAACCCAGAGGCGGTGAAGGAGAATCATTGGAAATCCATCAGCATACAATACCAAACGGGCAAACGTCCTATCTTACTCGAACTCAACCTGAATGACCCAGTTCTCCAAGCGGAAATCAAGGAGATAATTGAGATCATTAATCAATCAGAACCGTTCAACCAACCGCAAGACCTAGTACAAAGACTCACCACGACGCAGCAAGTCATTGCTATTGATATCGATTCACAGGGATTAACAGACGCCGGATGGGAAATGCTTGATTGTTTGGAAGCTTATTTAGCGAAGCAGTTGTCTGGTATCATTTACGCACCTGAAGATGGTTTTTATAATGATCAGCTACAACCGATATACCACCTAGAAACCCCTGTCAGCATAGGAGCAAGATAGGAGTGATTATCGCCTGAACCCAGTTAAATTTTAGGAGAAGTCAACTATTTCCCCTCTGGAAACTGTCGCTCTCGCACATCATGACTATAGTCTTGCACCGCCTGAGTAATCACTTGCCGCAAATTCGCATAGACTTTGGCAAAGGGTGGCTGACGTTCTGAAAGTCCCAGTAAATCGGCGGTGACTAATACCTGTCCATCACAATCGACTCCTGCACCAATCCCAATAGTGGGAATGGTTAAGGTTTGTGTAATCTTCCTAGCCAAATCCGCCGGGATATGCTCTAAAACTAGGGCAAAAACACCCGCTTGCTCAAGGGCGATCGCTTCGGCTAAAATTCGCTCCGCTGCTGCTTCTGTTTTCCCTTGCTGACGATAACCGAGAAGATGTACCGACTGCGGTGTCAACCCGACATGACCCATCACCGGAATTCCCGCCGCCGTTAAGTGGGCTACAGTTTGGGCTATGGCTGGATGTCCGCCTTCTAATTTTACCGCCTGCGCCCCGGTTTCTTTTAATACCCGACCCGCCGAGTGCATCGCTTGTTGGAGACTTTCCTGATAACTTAAAAAGGGTAAATCGCACACCACCAATGCTTGTTTTACACCCCGACACACGGCTTTAGCATGGTGCAGCATCTCGTCCAAGGTTACGGGTAATGTTGTCTCATACCCCAATGTGACCATTCCCAAGGAATCCCCAACCAGAATAATATCTACTCCCGCCGCATCTAATAATTGTGCGATCGCATAATCCCAAGCGGTCAAGACGACCAACGGACGCCCTTGTTGTTTCCATTGTTTCAGTTGCTGGATATTGACCATTGGGGGAATTGTGATCCTTCGCTTCGCTAGTCGGACATGGCGCGTCTGTAGGGGCGGGTTTTACCGATAACGTTTAAACTCAAACCACTATCAGAACTAAACCCGCCCCGTCTAAATTATGAATGATGACTTCCCAAATAAATGACCAATGACCAATGACAAATGACCAATGACCAATGACCAATCACTAAAACGTCTCTGGCGGATTCTTCACAAACGCTAAATGGGGTCTGACTTGACCCGTGGATAGGCTAACCCAGGCTAGCCCTTCCGTTGTTCCCACCCATAATTTATTCCCTACATCTGGGGACAGGGAAAGAATATAATCCGAGGGAAGATTCGACAGTTCACCCAATACCGCTCCCGTTTCCGCTCGGATTTTTAATAAGCCACTTTCCGTACCCACCCACACACTCCCATCTAGAGCAAAGCGCACCGCTGTTACACTACGCCCCCGTAAGGGTGTCACCGAACGCGGTTCAGCAAAGGGATTATTGGGGTCAATCACTAACAGACTACTGGGAGTACCCACCCAAAGCTTACCATCGGGTCCTGTGGTTAGGGATTGGACAATGGTTCCAGGTAAATTACCAACACGCTGAAGGATAAGAGCGCTGGCGGTATCGATTTGTACTAATCCGGCTAATGTACCCACCCACAGTTGACCGTCTTCATCTAATGTCAAAGCATTGGCGCTAACACCGGGGAGTTCTTGCACTGTGGTCATTAATAATCCTTGGTCAGGACTAATCATAGCCAAACCGCGATCGCTTCCTACCCAGAGATACCCGCGCCGATCAACTTGTAAGGATAAGACCCGATTTGAGGGTAATGTAAAGTTTTGTGCAGTAACTTCGTTACTCCGAGGATCGACTCGTAACAACCCTTCATACGTTCCCAGCCAAATTCGTCCAACCCGGTCTTGGGTTAGGGCGTCAATGGTGTAGTTGGGTAAATCAATTCGAGCTTTCAATCGTCCGGTGTTCGGGTCAACTCGGGATAATCCTGAGTAGGTTCCCACCCAGAGGTCTCCTGTATAGTCGGGTTGCAAAGCGGGAACGCGAAAATCCGTGGGTAGGGGTTCGACTTCTCGCCGCAAGCGTTCGGGGGGTAAGGGGTCGCCACCCGGAGGAGGGGGCGCTCCTCTATAGTCAGGGGCTGTCCCCAGGTTGGTTTGAGCTAGGGGATCTTGGGCTAGCGCTAGGGTCGGATCAGGTTCCCCTCCTAAAGGAGAGATGAGTCTAGTCAAAGACAACCCTAACCCTAGCAGAGTAGCACCGAGGAAAAGACGAATCGGGGCATTCAAAGACGCCATGGTGTCTGAGACGATTTGGGTAGTTTTTCGAGATCTATATCTATATTAAAGAGTGATGGTACAGCCTCGACTATAGAATCTTTACCTTAATATGTCCCGAATGGATTCATTTGTAATAAAAATTAACATAAATTTACATTTCGTTGATTTATAACAGTACCTTATACAATTCTCAAGAATATTTGAAGTTAAACTTATTGAATTCTTTGGTATATTAACAACGTTGCTGAAAATTTAACGGGTCTGGCAAGGAGCTGCATGACGTGCTGCTTCACTAACGCGCTATGGTTGTTTAACTTGGCGTGAAATGAATTGCCAGATTAGCTAAAGCCAGAAGGGAAGAGAAGCCCACGTCAAGCAATCGTTTGTTTGGTGATGTGGGATAATAGCTCTTGCCCGATCCGCTTAATAAAAAAATGTCTTGGCTCAGTCAAGTTTTTTGACCCAAAATGGCGGATAATAGGTAATTCAGAGACCAAAAACCAACACGAGCAGGTTGGGTGTGGGGATGCACCCAATCGGGGCTAAGTTTCAGAGTCATTTTAGCGATTTTAGGGCTTAACTAAGGGCGTAAAATCGTTAATAATGTCTATGGAGTTAGCCTGTCGCAACATTCAGTAGTTCCTAAGGAAGGAAAACATGTCTTACGCTAAAACAAAAACTCAGTCAAAAGCTGGGTATGATGCCGGGGTCAAGGATTATAAATTAACGTATTATACTCCGGATTACACTCCTAAAGATACAGATATTCTGGCAGCTTTTCGCATGACTCCGCAGCCAGGAGTTCCCCCGGAAGAAGCGGGTGCGGCGGTAGCAGCAGAGTCCTCCACCGGGACATGGACAACGGTTTGGACAGACTTGTTGACTGACCTCGATCGCTACAAAGGTCGTTGCTATGAAGTCGAGCCAGTTCGTGGCGAAGATAATCAGTATATCTGCTACGTCGCCTACCCCTTGGATCTGTTTGAAGAGGGTTCGGTGACCAACATGCTGACCTCCATCGTGGGGAACGTGTTTGGATTTAAAGCTCTCAAAGCCCTACGTCTAGAAGATTTGCGGGTTCCTGTCGCTTATCTGAAGACGTTCCAAGGACCGCCTCACGGTATCGTGGTTGAGCGCGATAAGTTGAACAAGTATGGGCGTCCCTTGTTAGGTTGCACGATTAAGCCCAAGTTGGGTCTGTCGGCGAAGAACTATGGTCGTGCCGTTTATGAGTGTCTGCGCGGCGGTCTAGACTTCACCAAAGACGACGAAAACATCAACTCCCAGCCCTTCATGCGCTGGCGCGATCGCTTCCTGTTTGTGCAAGAGGCAATTGAAAAAGCTCAAGCCGAAACCGGTGAAGTGAAAGGTCACTACCTGAATGTCACCGCCCCTACCTGTGAGCAAATGATGGAGCGGGCTGAGTTCGCGAAAGAACTGGGTACGCCAATCATCATGCATGATTACCTGACGGGTGGCTTCACCGCGAACACCACCTTAGCAAAATGGTGCCGTAGCAACGGTTTACTGCTGCACATCCACCGGGCGATGCACGCAGTAATCGACCGTCAGAAGGTTCACGGCATTCACTTCCGGGTGCTGGCGAAGTGCTTGCGGCTGTCTGGTGGTGACCACCTCCACTCTGGTACCGTTGTGGGTAAGCTCGAAGGTGAAAAAGGCATCACCATGGGTTTTGTTGACCTGATGCGGGAAGATCATATCGAGCGCGATCGCGAACGCGGTATTTACTTCACCCAAAACTGGGCATCAATGCCCGGTGTAATGCCCGTGGCATCTGGTGGTATCCACGTTTGGCACATGCCAGCGCTGGTGGAAATCTTTGGTGATGATTCCTGCCTGCAATTTGGTGGTGGTACTCTGGGTCACCCTTGGGGTAATGCTCCTGGTGCAACGGCTAACCGTGTGGCATTAGAAGCCTGCATCCAAGCCCGGAATGAAGGACGCAATCTGATGCGTGAAGGTGGCGACGTGATCCGCGAAGCCGCTAAATGGAGTCCTGAATTAGCCGCCGCTTGCGAACTTTGGAAAGAAATCAAGTTCGAGTATGAAGCGGTTGATACCGTCTGATACCTGATGAAGTGTGAAGTATGAAGTGTAGAACTTCATACTTCATCATTGATACTTCAAACTGTTAGAGGGCTGGGATCAGACTATGGATCTAAAACGAGTTGCCAAAGATACAGCCAAAGTGCTTACCAATTACATGACATACCAAGCACTGCGGATTGTCCTGGATCAATTGGGTGAAACTGACCCCCCCCAGGCGCTGTGGCTGCATTCTTTTTCGGCAAACCAAGGAGTTCAAGATGGAGATGCCTATCTCCAAGCACTCCTGGTGGAAAAACAAGAACTGGCGTTTCGGATTATGACGGTGCGACAGCTTCTATCTGAGGAAGTGACAGACTTCTTACCCGAAATGGTTCGCAGTAACATTCAGCAGTCGAATATGGAATATCGACGTCAGTATCTGGAACGAATCACGCAACTCAGTCTATCTGACCCAGCCTCACCCGAACAGCAAGCTGATTCGGACACCTAGTTAGCTATTAAACCGGGTACTTCTGTCACCTGTTGGCATACCCGGACGTCAAAAACACAACCATTACAGAAAAACCCCATGCAAACGTTACCGAAAGAGCGTCGTTACGAAACTTTGTCCTATTTGCCGCCTCTGAGCGATCAGCAAATTGTCCGCCAAATTGAATACATTTTGGATCAGGGTTATATTCCCGCGATCGAATTTAGCGAAACCTCTGAACCCGAACAGCACTACTGGACAATGTGGAAGCTGCCCCTGTTCAACGCCACTTCGCCTAAAGAAGTTATGGCTGAGGTAGATGCTTGTCGCTCTGACTATCGCGACAATTTTATCCGCGTTGTGGGTTTTGATAACATTAAGCAGTGCCAAGTTTTGAGCTTTATTATCTATAAGCCCGGTGAAGGTGGTCGTAGCCGAGGTTACTACTAAGTAGCAAAGGCTTAAAATCTGCTGAGATAGGAAGGAGAGGTTTGATTACCTCTCTTTTTTTAGCAAAATCTCGCAGAATCCTACGTCTTGTATGCGTAGCATCAAGCGTAGATGAATGCGAGTCAGGATGTAAGTTGTTCACAGACTCCCTTCCTCCATAAATAAGGTTGAACTTTTTTGACATCAGCCGTTAAGTTTTTATCTGCATACAAAGC